>CAIUHT010000938.1 GCA_903898975.1 uncultured Planctomycetaceae bacterium | reverse complement strand
GGGCAGTCCGTTCAGTGCTCATCCGGCTGGCCCCCTTTGCAGCGGCTTTCGAAAAGATCGCGGCTCAGGAGAGCCGAACGCGGTTCACTCCTCACGGTATCCAGAGGTTCCGTTTCCGGCAATTCCGACGCACCGATCACCGCATCAGCCGGGCGAAGCTTGGGATTGCCCAGCCATCGGCTCTTCCACTTGCCGAGCTGACACCGATCAATCGCAGCGGATCGCAATCTGGCGGGCTTCAGGTTTTTTTACGCAGGCGATGTCGGTATTCCGGCAGCGGGGGCGGGGGAGGAAGGGTTTGAGGGGGTGGAGCCGGGGGGGGACGATCTGTTCGAGGGCGACGAGACTTCCGCTTGAGCGTGGTCTCAAGCAGATTCAGCGTTCGCTCATCGGGTGGGCCAATTCCGGACGCCATGTCGCCAAACGGATTCAGCCGCCCCCGCCGGGTGAAGAGCATGTAGTAGATGCCATAACCAATCATGGTCAGCGGCACGAGACCAATGAACATTGCAATCCCCGCTCGCGAATCGAAGCCCCCCACATCTTTCAAGGGGGCATTCGAGGGCATGGTGGCCCGGGGAGACTCCTTTTGGGGGGAGGCATCGGCTGGAGTCGCAGTTTCCCCTGCCCTCGATCCCCCGACTGGCAGGTCGGCCGGCGGTGGGCTTCCGTCGATCACTGACGAATTCGGCTTGCTGCTTGCGGGACTTTTTGGGGTGACCGCCGATTTTGGGGCGGACCGCTCAGCTCGGTTTGGCAAGACCGGAGGATTGGTCACCTGCTTTGCGTCGGCAGGCTTCAGCTGCTGTGTGGCCCGGCGAGAATCCCAGGGCGTGGATGATCTTGGGCTGCTCACCGGTGTCTCTTGGGCGTTTGCCGCGGAAAGCAACGTGCGGACCAAGGCACAAGCCAAGCAAAGCAGAAAGATTTCCCGAGGACAACTTACGCGCATTCGAGTTGACTTGCCCACTCGCTTGAGCCGAATTCCGGGTCCGCCACGCGGCAGGTCCGCGACTGAACACCATACTCATAGTCTACAGCATGGAGGTGGGACCGGACTATCGGACTGCGGGAAGAAAATTCACACCCGGATCGGAGAGCGTGCTTCGCAAAGTTCGAGCAGCCAAGAGGCACGACACTTTTCGAGGGCCTGGAACCGTCAAAGTCCACTCAAGCTGATACATTTGTCGTCGGGCCCCCAAAACCGACCGGTGAGGGGCGCCTCAAAACGAGCACAGCGAAGACGGGTCACGGGATCATTCCTCCTCACGTGCCCTCTTTGCTCCGGGTCCTGATGCGATATCCGGGGAGTGGCGGCGGCGGCGGTAGAGACGTCGTAGATTCCGGGGGCGACATCCGTTCTGGCCGCGGATTTCTGGAACGCCGCCGCAACGTCACTTCGAGGAGGTCAACCGTCTGATTACTGGACGGAACTTCGCGCCGCGTTGACCCGTTGGCGGAAGAAACGCGGTTTGAACGAGATGATTTCAGTCTAAACCGAATCACCCCGACCAGACCCAGGGTCAGGAACCCGAATAATCCTATCCAACCAAGAATCCTCTCATTCCAAACCGAGAAGCGCGGACCACCGGACACGTGATCAGAAATGTTCTCCACTCCCATCTGTTTGCTCTTAGAAACAGTGCTCCCCGAACTCGACTCCGACAGGTCAAATGTGAGGTTTCCAGCTCTCACGCCCTCATTCGAGGCCGCGTTCCGTTTGCGGCGTCCGAGGTGATTCGTATCTCTGGGGGAGTCCCAGGGAGATTCGCGGGCTGCCGGTTTGGAAGTGCTTTGCTGACTGACTGCAGGGGAGGGAGTCAAGAGGCCCCACCCGAACCCTGTCAGGATGACAAAAGTCGCCATGACTCTTCGATTCTGACCCATCAGAAAAGTCCTGCACGGACCGAGAAGCACTCTCTCAGCGCAGCCAGCGCTCCGGAGAGCACATCTTCAGCTGCGTAAACGACTCCCGCAAGAAAGTTCTATCCCAGTGGAAAATAAATTTCAATTGGTGGATGTCTAAATTCTTGTCTTATTCAGCGATTTTTCTGGAAAGAAGAATTCCGTACTGCATTCCTGGCGCCGAATACGGCGGGCTCGGATCCGGACACTCTGGGAAAAAACGTTCGCGTCAGGCGCATCGGTCTTCGAATCAACGACCAAATCATCGAAAACGCTTTTTTTAGCACTCAGGACTCGGCCATTACGAGGTTGTGCAATCCGCATGGTGCCTGAGGAGAGTGGCGACGAGACCTGACTCTGGATTGCCCTGGCTGGCCATCCCACAGACGACAGTCTGTTCTCGATTGCATTGTTGGAGCTAGGCTGGCTGGCTCATCTGCTCGATGAAGCCGGGTCTCAGCGCGGCCCACCTCGGTCGCGGCACAAGAGCGGGACCATTCAGCACAGACGAAAAAAAGGTCCAGACCCGCCGAAAGTCACCATATTGCCGCTCTCGACTCGGGCTACCAACCGGTCGAGTTTCTGCTCAGAGCGGAACGAGCGCTCCAAGCAGGCTGGAGACTGCCTCAGGGGTTCATTCCTCAGGGATGCTCAAGTCGGATTTGATGAATCTGCGTGTTGGCGGGAATTGAAGACTTCCCACGCACCCCTCAAGCCCGGCCATTGCTTCTGCATCGACTTCGAAACTCCTCGGTCCCTCAATGGATTGATTCACGAAAATCTTGGATAGCCACCACATCCTCACGCACGTCCATTGTTCGGGGCTATACGCAAGACCTCTCCCATCACTTGATCCCCAGGGTCTCAAAATCGCTCAATTCTTGTCTGCTGGGTTTGCACGTCCCCTGGTGGCGAAGTAGCCTGACTGATCACGCCCGGCAATCTTCATGCTCAGGAATTCTTCCGTGCCAGTTCCTTCTTCGCGTTGCCCGGTTCCATTCCTCTGGCCGAAGATCGGTCCAAGTGCTCTGGCACTTTCGCTGGCTCTCTTCGCGAGCGTTGATTCCGTCGTGTTGGCCCAACAGGCCCCACCGGTCGGGAACACCCAACCTCAGGCCACTTCGACAGCACAGTCGCCTGCTCCCGTAGTCGCTCCAGGTCATTCTTACCACGGAGAAGTATTCAACGAGGGGCCGCGCCAGCGGGCCTATCTGCTGGGAACAACTGGTCCAGTGAAATTTCCCGTGAGCACCTCTGCTCCGCTCGCACAAGCATTCATCAACCAGGGGATTGGCCAGCTTCACGGCTTCTGGTACCTGGAGGCCGAACGATCCTTTCGGCAAGCCGCCACCCTGGATCCCCAGTGTGCAATGGCTTACTGGGGGATGGCGCTGGCCAACGTCAATAATGACAAACGGGCCAAGGGCTTTCTCGAGGAGTCGCTTAAGCGAAAGGGAGGAATCTCTGAGCGTGAAAGCATGTACCTGGAGGCCTTGGATGCATTTCTCAAGGCTGACCGCAGCAAAGACAAGGAACGACACGAAAACTACGCTCGTGCCCTTGAGAAGATACTGTACAAATTCCCCGAAGATCTTGAGGCGAAGGCCTTTCTGGGGCTGCAACTCTGGCTGAATCGCGGTCACGGGAGCACCCTCGTGAGTCACCTCGCGGTGGACGCCTTGCTCAAAGAGGTGATTGCCCGAGAACCCCTCCACCCCTGCCATCACTATCGGATTCACCTCTGGGACTACGAAAAGGCTGACCTCGCCCTCGATTCGGCCGCCCGATGTGGTCAGGGTTCTCCCGGCATTGCTCACATGTGGCATATGCCCGGCCATATCTACTCCCGAATGCAACGGTATGAGGACGCTGTCTGGCAACAAGAGGCGTCCGCTCGAGTTGATCATGCCTACATGATTCGAGATCGGCTGCTTCCGGACGAAATTCATAACTATGCCCACAACAATGAGTGGCTGTGCCGAAACCTTGGTTTCCTGGGGCGTGCCCGGGACGGGCTCTCGCTCGCCCGCAACCTGGGGGAACTTCCTCGTCATCCCCGACACAATCCCACATTGGGTGGCAAGAGTGCCTCGTTCAGCCGACAGCGGCTGTTTGAACTGCTCAACAACTTTGAGCTTTGGGATCAGCTGATCGCCCTGTGCGACACCCCGTTTCTGGAAGCCACCGATGATGAGGGGGAGCAGGTCAAGCGTCTGCGACACTTGGCATGCGCTCAGATCCGACGTGGGACTCAAGAGCAGGCGGCTCCCTTGGTCGCTCAACTGCAGGAGCGGCGTAATCGGATCCAGCCGCAGCTGGCAATTCTTGAAATCCCCAAGGCCTCTCCGGCCAAACCCCCTGCAGGGGCAGAGGAGCGTCCCGCGCCTCCTGAGCAACCCCAGCTCTCCGACGAGGAACAGGGTCGTAAGCGTCAACTTGAGGGACGGCTGCGCCCCTTGGAGTTGGCCTTGGCCGAGATCCGGGGCCACCAGGCAATGGCTCGAGGCGACTTCAAGGACGCTCACGACAAACTGCAGCAGGCGGGGGGGGTGGACCCCTTGCTGCTGGCCCGCGTGCAGTTGCTGCTCGGAGAACGTGACAAGGCGCTGCAGGCCGCCCGGAGTGCGGTTGACAGCCGCAAGAATGAGGTTCTGCCCCTCGCGGGACTTGTGGATTTGCTCTGGTTGGCGGGCGAGCAGAAGGAGGCGACCGACCGCATGACGCAACTGCGGGAGATTGCTGGGCGAGCTGACCTGGATGTTCCGGCACTTCAGCGGCTGGCACCGGTCGTGCAGTCGATGGGACTCCCCTCGGACTGGCGGACCACGCGTGCGCCTGCGACCGACGTTGGGGCCAGGCCCGACCTCAGCACGCTGGGCCCCTATCGTTGGACCCCATCCGCCGCCCCCGAATGGACCCTCAAGGATTCCCAGGGGGCAGATCACTCCAATGGGGAGTGGCGAGGCAAGCCTCACGTGCTGATTTTTTATCTGGGATTCGGCTGCCTGCATTGTGCCCAGCAGTTGCAGGCATTCGCCCCGCTGGCGAAGGAGTACGAGCAGGCAGGGATCGGGCTGGTGGCCATCAGCACTGACGATGCCGAGGGGCTTAAGAAATCACTCGCGTCCGTCAAGGAGGGGCAATTCGCAATTCCCCTGCTGACTGATGCCTCATTGCAGGTTTTCAAGGCGTTTCGAGTTCACGATGATTTTGAAAACAAGCCACTGCACGGCACGTTTTTCATCGATGGCAATGGACTCGTTCGGTGGCAGGACATCGGACACGAACCGTTTCAAGACGCCCGATTCGTCTTAAGTGAGGCGAAGCGACTGTTGGCTCTTCCCGTCGCCCCCACTGGGAGTCCTCAGCCAAACCAATCGTCGCCACTCGTGGGAGCCCAGTAGCGGACCAGCCCAGCACTTGCTCGGTTGGTTCCTTGCGCACTGAGACTCATTCGACAAGGGCCGTCAGCGTCGTGGCCCGTTGCGGATGCAGGTGGAGCCCGTTCAGTCGACTTGGTATTGGACCATTCTTCCAACAGGCATTCTTCCACCTCGAGTGCGAATGAGCGTTCATCCCGCGCGGAGCAGGAGTGGTTGATCCGGGGCAGCACTTCCGAGAGCACGTGATGCTGCAGGCACCGGGATTCGACATCAGAATTGGCAAGGCGAATTCCAGGGACTGGGGGGGCTTCTGCCCTGCACAGTCACTCGAAAGGAGTGTCCGAGGTGTCGGTAAACAACCCGGCCGTGAGCACTCCGCCCCAAGAGCTCGGGATTGGCCGGGAGTCATTCACGGTACAGACTCGGATTCCAGTTCAGTTGCCTGGAAATCAGCCTGCTCGGGAAACCTCGTGGATGGCCTGATGTCGACTCCCTTGTTAACGCCAGCGAGATCCGGGTGGCATCACCGACGGAGCCGATGCGATTTCGCGGGTGGTCCAGGATCCAGCGGATTTGAACCCCATCGATAGCGTGCTTGCTGATGAATCGAGCGCCCGGGAAAAAGCCACCGTATTCCCGGGGGACCGTCTGATCAGTCTTTATGCTCTTCAGTGCTCTCCCCGGGTGGATGCGGGTTGGTCCATGTCCAAAGCCCTGCCAAAGCGAGAAGTGCGAACAGGGGGAGCAGGGCGACTGTCGCGAAGATCGTCGGTCGAATCGCTGGTTGCTGCTTGACCAGTTCACCAATCGAACTTTGCATCAACGCCAGGATGCACCACAATAAAAAACTGAGAGAGCCCCCCACCCGTCCCTGGGCACGTCCCGAAATCTCCTGGTTCAGCGAGTAGTAGATCGGCGACAAGCCGAGTGAACCGAAGGCTGCCACAAGCAATACGCCCAGTAGACCGGGTCCCGGTCCCAGCAGGTAAATGGCCGGTGACAGCAGGCCCACCATCGTGGCACACAGCCCGAACAGCCACAGTCGAGCGCGGTGCACTCTGACACCTCGTCTGCAAAGCACCGCGACGGCCCAACCGGTGAACAGACTTCCCACAAACGTCGATGCGTAATACCAGGCGGTGAACTGATCAACGAATGGCTTGGCATATCCGAAATGTGTTTGGAGCGTGTCGGGCATCCAGACCCGCAGGGCATGCCAGGGCACATTGATGCAGACCACCACGAGCAGCAACAGCCACCACCGGGGCAGGAGAAAAATCCGGTACCACGGCAACTCGCGGATTTCCCGTACATTTTCTCCGGTCGTTCCCAGATCTCCCGGGTTTTCCGTTTGCAGCACTGGCCGACGAACATCCGACTCCCGGACGAGAACCAGCCAGAACGCGATCCAAGGCAGCCCCAGGATCGCCGCCAGGTCAAACGCCCGAACCCAGCCCTGTCCCGTGACTGAAACACTCAACAGCAGGAGTGGCACGGCGATCTGGCCCCCGGCGGCCCCCGCCTGCAGAATTCCATTCCCCAAGGTCCGCCGGTCGGGAGGAAAGGAGCGTTGGGTCATGCGTAAGGAACAGGGCCAGTGCCCGGCTTCGCAGAGCCCGAGGACAAACCTCCAGGCGACAAATCGATCAAACGATTCGGCCCGTGCCGAGCCGAATGTCGCCACCGACCACGCCAGTACGAGAATCGGGAAGAGCCAGCGGATCGAGACCAGGTCCGCCAAGACCCCAAACAACAACCCACCGGCTGCGAATCCATACCCGAACCACTGCTCGGCGCGGCCATAGCCCGAATCGTCGGTCGCAAAGTGAGCCTTCAGCGCCACGGAGTTCTGGGTGAGGACCACCCGGTGGGCGTAGTTGAGAAATGTCGCCATGAACAAAGCAAACGACAGGGCCCAAATCCAGGCCGGCGATCTGGGGAACAGCTGGTGAGAAGAAGAGGCTTGGTCGGAACTCGCGGTCGTCGGCATTGTTTCCCCGCCTCTGGAATCCACGTGTGATCAATTGCCTGGGTTCGGGCGATGGTGAGACGCCAGCTCGAAGCTGCGACGTCCCGTGTTTCACGGGCCACGAACTGACTCCACGGCACTCAAGATATCGCCTGCGATCAGGCAACCGTGAACCACCACAGTCCCTGCCAAGGGATGGATCCGATCACCGGTCCTTGGCCTGCTGGATCACTGCATCACTCCCCTGCCCGATCGGACTTGCGGACGAAGGGATAGAACCAGACACCGTAGGGCTGAAAAGTGACTGGTACCGGGGCTGTGAATCGACGAATGTGCTGCAATTCCCAAGCGTACTGCCCGACGAGCCGTTGGGGTGGCAGACACGCAGCCACCGCATCACTCGGTCGAGTTGGTCGCGAGCCGACCAGTTCTGCGCTTCCGACCAGGACTCCCAAGGGCAGGGAGTTGATGAGCAACCCGCGACTTGCCAACGCCTCCCTGCCAACAGGGCTCGTCTCTGCTCGCAAAGAGGAATAAAGATAGATTTGACCACGCACCCTTGTATTCCGCGACCGAATCT
>CAIUHT010000937.1 GCA_903898975.1 uncultured Planctomycetaceae bacterium | reverse complement strand
TCTTCCTGATGTGGGTGGGCGAGCAGATCGACGAGTACGGCATTGGCAACGGCATCTCGCTGTTGATCATGGCGGGGATCCTGTCGCGGATTCCGGACGTCATCAAGGATCTGTACAACCAGTACTTCGCCAAGGGGTTCAGCCTCGGGACAGGTGCCCCGGAGCTGCTGGTCCTGATTGCGTTGTTCCTGGCGGTGGTGGTGGGGGTCATCTTCATCACCCAGGGGCAGCGACGGATCCCGACCCAGAGTGCCAAGCACGTGCGTGGTCGTCGCGTGGTGGGGGGGACCCGGCAGTTTCTCCCGCTCAAGGTCAACCAGGCGGGCGTGATGCCCATCATCTTCGCCTCCAGCCTGTTGATGTTTCCGACCCTGTTGTTCCGCTGGCTTTCTTCGGCCTGGCCGGACAGTTGGTTCAGCCGGCTGTTCAACGCCTTCTCGGGTGAGCGGGGACTGGTCTACAACCTGCTGTTTATCGCCCTGATCTTCTTCTTCTGCTACTTCTGGACGGCGATCACTTTCAACCCGAAAGAGATTGCGAACAACCTGAAGGATTACGGCAGTTTCATTCCCGGGCATCGCCCTGGAAAGCGGACCGCTGAATACCTCGAGCGGGTGATGTTGCGTATTACCTATGTGGGTGCCGCCTTCCTGGCTGTGGTGGCGGTGCTGCCCAGCCTGGTGCAGTGGTTTCCCCTGTCGGGAACGACTGCGGCGTTCTTCGGTGGCACCAGCCTGCTGATTGTTGTCTCGGTCGGCCTGGATTTGATCCAGAAGATTGACAGTCACCTGGTGATGCGGAACTACGGCGGGCTGCTCGAGTCGTAACACGAAGTTGGACGTTGGCCGGTCGATTCGGGCCAGCCGTGGGAGAATGTGGCGTGATCTCACTGAAGCGGCCCAGCGAGATTGAGGCCATGCGGGCCGCCGGCAGGATTGTCGCCGAGGCGCATGCCTTGGTGAAGGGGCTGATTCGGCCTGGGATTACAACGGGCGAGCTGGATCGGGCGGTGGAAGACCTGTTCGTCCAGCGCGGGGCTCAGCCGCTCTTCAAGGGTGTGCCCGGCAAGGTTCCCTTTCCCGCGGTCTGCTGTATCTCGGTGAATGACGAGGTGGTGCACGGGATTCCGGGTGATCGCGTGCTGTGTGAGGGGGATTTGGTCAAGGTTGACACAGGCTGCCGGCTGGATGGCTGGTGCGGTGACTCGGCCTGGTCGTACCCGGTTGGCGAGGTGAGCCCTGTCTGTCAGCGGCTGATGGAGGTGGGGCAGAAGAACCTGGAACTGGCGATCGCCGAGATGGGACGCAAGCGGCGTTGGTCGGAAGTCGCCCGGTTGATGGAGGCAGAGGTTCGGCAGGCGGGGTTCAGCGTTGTGGAGCAGTTTGTCGGCCATGGCATTGGCCGGCGGATGCACGAGGACCCGCAGGTGCCGAACTTTGTGGGACGGGACTGGCTGCGGCAAGATTTCGAGATTGTGCCCGGGCTGGTGTTGGCGATCGAACCGATGGTCAATGCCGGGACGAAGGAAGTGAAGATCCTGGCCGATCACTGGACGGTTGCGACCAGAGACAAGTTGCCAAGCGTACACTTTGAGCACACTGTGGCGATGACCGAGCGGGGGCCACAGGTCTTGACGGATGGAACATGAGGGGATGGGTTTGAGGCGGTCGTGCGGAGGCTGAGGGGGAGGAGGAGACTCTTTTCCGAAAGGCTTCCGGTGACTTGCCTTGAGCGGTCGTGGTGTCGTATATTGTTCGATCTTCCCCTTTGCCGGGGCGGGATACGAGCGAAAGTCGAGTGAGAGATGAAGATTCGAGCGAGCGTGAAGCGGATTTGTGAGGGTTGCAAGATCGTACAGCGCAAGGGGCGTGTGTACGTGATTTGCTCGCTCAATCCACGGCACAAACAGCGACAGGGCTGAGTGGGTGAAAGCGGACTCCGGGATGGGACGTTGCAGCGGCTGACCGCCGAGGACGTCAGGTCCCGGATTCCTGTGTTTTCCCGCAGTCGAACACGAGCCGTCCGACACGGGATGCCGATCACTCGGCTCTGATCGAAGGCAGTCAAGGGCCTGAGGCAGGTGTTGGACGGCAAGAAGTTGCTGGCCGATTTCAGGATGCCCATTGCAAGTTGTCCACGATCCAGTGTTGTCTCCGGCCGCTACGGGTTGTTCGCGGTCAGGGCGACTGACGACCGGGCGAGTTGGGTGCAGCGGCCTGGTGAGGCGGGGGCGATCGACAGCGGGTCCAGAATTCTGCTGGGTTCTGCGGTGGCGATTGGGCGAAGGTTGGAAGTTGGTGGCAGAGAGTTCGGGATTCGGTTCGCGGCCTGTCGCGGTGAGTTGCGATGGGGCTTGGTGAGTCGTTCAGTCAGTCAACAGGGTGTGCGGACCGGCGGGCCATGAGCCAGCGGTGTGCAGAGGAGCGGTGAATGCCCCGTATCAGCGGCGTCGACATTCCGGCCAACAAGCCGACGTACATTTCCCTGGGTTACCTGTACGGCGTCGGCCGGACAACGGCGATCCAGATCTGCCGTCAGTTGGGCCTGGACCTGCAGCGCGAAGCCCGCGAGTTGAGCGACGACGATTTGGCGCGGATTGCCAATCTGCTCGACAAGGAGTTCCTGATCGAAGGGCAGCTGCGTCGCAAGGTGCAGCAGGACATTGCCCGGTTGCGGGACATTGGCAGCTACCGGGGATTCCGACATCGTCGGGGCCTGCCGGTGCGTGGTCAGCGGACGCGAACCAATTCGCGTACCCGGAAGGGGCCGCGTAAGACCGTGGCTGGCAAGAAGGGTGTGAAGGAGATGCGTTAATCGCTTCCCTGATCTGGCTGCGGACCACTCGGTTGGCAGTCGGGGCTCGACAGCCTGGGAAGTCGATTCCGTCGTGATTGACCGAGGTGCCAGCCGGGGTGTAAGTGGTCGGCTGGTGCAAGACCTGGA
>CAIUHT010000936.1 GCA_903898975.1 uncultured Planctomycetaceae bacterium | reverse complement strand
GCTATGACGCCCGTGCCGCCCAGTATGGCGATCTGTTGAAGGCCGGCGTGATCGACCCCACCAAGGTCGTTCGCAGTGCCCTGCAGAACGCCGCTTCGATTTCGGGACTGATGCTCACGACCGAGGTGCTGGTCACCCGCACCGACGATGTCGCTGGCGGAAACAAGCCGAAGGTCGAAGGGAGCATTCGCTAGACCCAACCTGAGGACAGGTGGTTGACTGGACATGGGCCATCCCCCGGGGGGGTGGCCCATTTCCATGTCCGCCCGGGATCAGATCATGGCTGCCTCACGCGATTACTACGAAGTGCTCGGTGTCTCGAAGTCGGCAAACGCCGACGAGATCAAGCGCGCTTACCGCAAGGCTGCGGCGACCAACCATCCCGATCGAAATCCAGGGGATGAAGAAGCCGAGCGGCGGTTCAAGGAGGCCGCCGAGGCGTACGAGGTGCTGTCGAACGACCAGAAGCGGCAACTGTACGACCGGGTCGGGCACGATGCCTTCCAGCGGTCGGGTGGGGGCGGTGCGGGAGGCGGCGGGGCAGGCTTCGCCGACGTGGAAGACATTTTCAACGCCTTCGGCGGAATCTTTGGAGACCTGTTTGGCGGGCAGCAGGGACGGGGAGGGGGGCGGTCTGGTCCGCGGGTCGCGCGAGGCGAGCATCTGCGAGTGCGGGTCGAACTCGATCTCAAGGAAGTGGCGCAAGGATGTGATCGGGTCATCAGCCTGACTCGCCAGGAGACCTGCACCGAGTGTGCTGGCTCGGGAGCCAAGGCGGGCAGTAAGCCGGTCCCCTGCGGGGACTGCGGTGGCCGGGGCCAAAGGGTGCAGCAGCAGGGTTTCTTCCGCATGCAGGTGGTCTGCCCCTCGTGCCGGGGGGCGGGTGAGGTGATCCGCGACCGCTGTGCGAAGTGCTCGGGGGCGGGCCGCGTCGCCGGCAAGGTTCCCATCACCATTCCCATTCCCGCGGGAGTGGAAGAGGGAATGCAGTTGCAGGTGCGGGGGGAGGGAAACGTCGGCGAACGGGGTGGTCCCCGGGGCGATCTGCTGTGCGACCTCGCCTTTCGCGATCACCCGTTGTTCGAACGCGAGGGCTCCAACCTGCACATGGAAGCCCCGATCAGTTTCAGCCAGGCGGTGCTGGGAACCAGCTTTGAGATTCCCCTCCTGGCGGGCAAGCACAAGGTTGAGATTCCCGCGGGGACCCAGCCGGGCGATGTGCTCAAGATTCGTGGAGAGGGGCTGCCACATTACCAGACACAGCGGCGTGGCGATCTGCTGGTGCATGTGCAGGTCGAGGTGCCGAAGAAGCTGACGTCGCGACAGTCCGAGCTGATTCGCGAACTGGCCGAGTTGGAGCACAAACAGGTCTCCGCCCGGCAGAAGAGCTTCCTCGAAAAAGTGAAGGACCTGTTTGTGGCCTCTGAAGAGAGTTCCAACGAGGAGCGATCATGATTGACGAACCCCAGGCCGGAGCGGCGGAGAGCGTGCCGGAGCAGTCCCACTCGTCCACGGGAGGCGACCCCGCTGGGGAGTCGGTGGCCACGCTCCGGCAGCAACTCGAGCGGGCTCACGCCGAGCGTGAGGCGACTCAGCAGAAGTGGCTGATGGCGCTGGCCGATCTCGACACTTACCGGCGGCGGGTGCGGAAAGAGGCCGAAGAGGCCCGGCGGTTCGCCGTGCTTCCGCTGGCCGAGGATCTGCTCCCGGCCCTCGACAATCTGCACCGGGCGTTGGAAGCCGCTCGCTCGGCGACCGACGTCGCGCAACTGGTGCAGGGGGTGCAGATGGTGATTCGGCAATTCGACGACGTGCTGGTCAAGCACCAGGTGACCGCCATCGAGTCGGTGGGGCGTCCGTTCGACCCGAACCTGCACCAGGCCCTGCAGCAGCAGCCCTCCGCCGACCACCCCCCGATGACCGTGCTCGCCGAGTACCAGCGGGGATACCAGATGCACGACCGCGTGATCCGTCCCAGCACGGTGGTGGTGGCGGCCCCCCCCGCGAACTGACGTTGCGGTCGGCCGCTCGGTCGGGACTCGCCTGGTGGCCGCTCCGGGGTCAGTTTTCGCAATGCCGATTCCAGCCCCCTTACCGCCCCTGAGTTCCGGGGAGCCCCGGGGGCCGACACACTTCTGTTCCACTTGTCCGAGATTGCAGCCCAATGCCCACGTACGATTACATCTGCGACGCCTGCGGCCATGTCTGGGAAGAGTTCCAGTCGATCACGGCAGAGCCGACCAAGAAGTGCCCTGAGTGCAAGAAGAAAAAGGCCCGTCGGCGCATCGGCTCGGGGGCGGGCATTCTCTTCAAGGGGTCGGGCTTTTATCAGACCGACTACCGCAGCGACTCGTACAAGAAGGCCGCCGACGCCGACTCCAAGGGTTCGAGCGGGGGCGAGAGTTCCTCGAAAGGGAGCGGGGGGGGCGGTTCTGGCGGGGGTTCTGGCGGCGGATCGAAATAGCCTCGGGCCAGTCGAATGCCCGCGTCCGTAGCCGGACCCCTCGGGGTCATACGTCCGCGGTCACGTTGGCACTGCGAGAGTTTTATCGGCGTGCTGCACCTCGTGGGTTCGCTGTGCGGCGACGCTGTTGGTTGGTCGTGACAGTGCCGGGGCAATTTTAGACCCGGTGGCCGAGTGGAGTTTTCGCTGACAGGTGGCACGGGGTCAGCGGCATGTGGAATTCTCCCGCCAGGTCGGTCGACCTCATGCAGCCCGCGAGTTTTTGTCAGCGGTCCGGAGTCGACCGCAGGGGCTCGAGGGACCGTTGCTCTGTGTCGAGGATAGCGCACCAGCCGCGGCAGACCGGGCCGACGACCACAAAGTACCGTTCGTCCGGCTGGAATCGCAGCACTCCATCGCCCGCCCACGCAATTGGGCCGGCGGGAGTCGTTGCCCACCAGCGGTGGTAGTGCCCGACAAACTGCCAGCGCTGCGGGACAGCCGCAAACGCCTGTTGCGCCCGTCCGCTGAGACACTCGGGTTCCTCCTCCAGATCCCAGAGTTGCGCGATGTCGTATGGATCGACCGACGACTCCCGGTGACTGAAGTGGCAGTCTTCCAGCACCATGCGGGGGCGCATTCCCGCCATCCAGTCGAAGACGGCCGACGGGTACCGCTGTCGGAACACTTCCGGGACATCCTGGCACAGCACGAAGTCGTGGTTGCCCCAGACTCCCTCCGCCTGGCAATCGGCGAGTTGGCTGGCGACAGACCCCATTTCCTCCCCGGGCGCGAAGGGGTCGCAGATGTCTCCAAGTGTGATTACCCGGTCGACACCACGAATGCGCAGCGCCGAGAGGGCCCGCCGCAATTCCTCGGCCTCGTTGTGGACGTCGGCAATGATCCCCAGTCGCATCGGCAGGCCCCGGGTAAGCAGGAAGTTTGAATCGACAGCCGGCACCGCAACCCTAGCCACGAACAGCGGTCCCGACAACGGTCAGTTGGGGGCTGCCAGCGTCCGGGGGGGGCGATGAAACCGTCCAGCGTCGGGCAATGCTTCCCAGGCCCAGAGAGATCTTCAGCGTGCGTTTCCTGTCGGGGAACTCGATCCTGGCACAATGGAAGCCACTTTAAGTGAATGCCCTGGAACTCCGCCCCGCCTCGGCTCATTCCTGAAGGGAGTGTCGAATTGAGCGGCCCCGGAACGTGAGTTGGCAAGCGCGCTGGGGCCATGGGGAGCGAATGCCGGCTGGGGGTGGTGCCACTTGAGGCTTGAGTCGTCGGCGGTGCTCGTGCCGGCGTGCTTTCCGATCTATTATGAAGCGGCGGTCGGGCGGTTGCGGATGGCGACTGCCTGGGCCTGCTCTCTTCGAATTCGTTGGTCATTCTTGCTTGAGTCACTGATGAGCCGCGCTTCGACATGCCCTATTTGTGATCAGCCGGTCTCGGACGTTGAGGGGCCCGCTGGTCGATTTTTTCCCTTCTGCAGTCAACGGTGTCGGCAGGTTGACCTGCTCCGCTGGTCGCGCGGTGAGTACCGCATCGTCGAGCCCCTGACCCCCGACCGCCTGGCGGAAGAGCTGCTCGAGGGAGACCCGTCAGCACTCGACGATCTGCTCGAACCTGATTCCTGAGGAGACGCGGGTGGTGTGCAGGCCCTGGCGGGCAGCGTGCGGGTCGGCCCGTCGGCGGAGGGGAAGCGATTCACACCCGTTGCCTTCCCGGGTGCCACGGTTTAGGCTGCTGGAGCACGGTGGCAGCGGCCTGCCGGAAAACGGCGGGGCCACGCTGAAGCTTGGCTTGTTCGGAGTGTTGGTTCGAGACTTGTCGGGTTGGGGTTTGACTGGTTGGGGTTTGACTGGGTGGGTTTTGGCTGGGTGTGGTCGGCACCCTGGCGAACGGCGGCGGGAATGGGTGACGAGGAGCCCTCGATGCAGCGCTTGATCAGCCCAAGTTGGTGGGCCCACGGGAAGAACAACGCCAACCGCGTTGGACCAGCGACCGCTGCGGGGAATGCTCCCTGGGCTGGGTGTGGGCGAACACTGGCGGGAAATCGCCTCGCCTGGACGGTGGTGATCGGTCTGGCGGGAGTCATCTCCCAGGCAGGCTGCGGTCAGCCCGAGGGACGGACAATCGGCGGCATCGACCGGAGTGACCGCGCCCGGGGTGAGGCCGCGACCGTCGAGACCCAGCGCCCTCCGCCAGCGGTGGCTCCGCCCGCCACGGCGCCAACCGTGGCGAACAACTCCGCAGCGAACAGTCCCGAGGCGATTGGCGATTCCGAGGGCCAGGGGCGGTCGGCCCGACGGTCTGACTGGCGCGACATGCGGGAATCCGAGCCGGGCGATGGGCTGTCGGCCGATCACATCCGCCCCACCCGCGTCGATCGGTTCCTGTTCAATCCCGGCTTTGACCATTCGGGCCGGGTGTGGCAGCTGTCCGATCACCAGGCGGTGGGTGAGTTGTTCGTTCTCACCGAGGCGGGAGCGACTGGCGATTCGACCCGCTTCCTGGCAGCGACCGAGGCCTCAAGCCCCGCGCTCTGGATGCATCATGTGGTTGAGCGATCGGCGGTCTCGGGCGCGGCGGGCGACTATCGACTTCCCGAGGGCTTCGTCGCGGTTCCCGAAGCGGGGCAGACCGAGGATGGTTTTCCGTGGCGAATCCGCTGCGAGGCCGACGGGGCGTTGATGGGACTGGTTCCTGCGGGGCCCAGCCACCTGGGGACGGCGACTGGTCCAGAACAAGAACGCCCCGCTGTTCAGCCAATTCTGGAGGGCTTCTATATCGACCTGGTGGAAGTGACGGCAGGGCAGTACCAGGCCTATCGGGACAACGCGGGCGAAAAACGCCGAATTCCCGAGCCCGCGCGGAAAGGGGCTGCGGCCGACGAACCCGTCACTGGCATCAGTTGGACCGAGGCCAAGGCCTACGCTACCTGGGCGGGGAAGGAATTGCCCACCGAGGCCGAGTGGGAAAAAGCG
>CAIUHT010000935.1 GCA_903898975.1 uncultured Planctomycetaceae bacterium | reverse complement strand
GGTCGCCAGTGCGGCTCGCTCGGCTTCACGCTCCCAACACGCGGCGAGGCAGGGGCCAATCTCTTGCGGTCCCAGCCAGGGCAACGGGATCGGCAGGTCAATCAACTCGGCCAGGGAGTCGGTGGGCGACGCATTCGCCAGGCTGCTGGCTGGCAGGGTCTCGACCAGCACCAGTGTCCCCCGCGTGGCCAGGGTGCGGGCCAGTCGCGCGAGTTGCTGCCGGGTCTCGGGGGTGGCCCCTTCCACCTGGTCGGCGATGATCACCACCCCCCGCTGGGTGTGCTGCAGCCCGGTCAGCCGGTCGGCGAGGGCCCGCCAGACCGCCGAGGGGGAATCGCCCGGGGCTGTCGCTCCCTGCAGCGCGAGCGTCAGGTCGAGCAGCCACTCGTCGGGTTCGCGCCCCGCCAGCGAGACCGCGGCGACTTGCCGGCCTGTCCCCAGCAGTTCACACGCCAGCCTTTGTTGCAGCCAGGTCTTGCCCGACCCCACCGGGCCAACCAGCCGGAGGACCGCGAGCCCCTGCTCGACGCCGTAGAGCAGGCGGGCCAGGGCCTCGGCGTGCTGGGGTCCGTGGTACTCGGCCCGCCGACCGATCGGTGTCGGAATCAGCCCCCAGTGCTAGGCGACGCGTGGATCCATCAGTCGACAGCTCGGGGCGAGGGGAAACGGAACAAGAGAGGCCGAAGCCACCAGCGAGCCGGGGAGCGGTGGCTCGATTCAAGCACTCGAGTGAGTCGCTGAATTGGTCGCTGCGGGCAGCCGAGGGGGGCTCTGGATATAATCGGCCGAAACCCGTCCCCCCCATGATGCCCAGTGGCCCAGGCTGTGACCCGTCGCTTTCACGTTCCGCAACTCTCGACGCAGCCAGTGGTTCGGTTGACTGGCCCGGAAGCCCGCCACCTGGCGGTGGTGCTCAGGGCCGGGCCGGGGACGCGGGTGGAGCTGTTCGACGGGCAGGGACAACGGGCGTTGGGGTCGGTTTGTGCCGTCGGGGCAGACTGGGTGGACTGCGAAATCCTGGAGCGCGGGGTCGAGTCTGCGGGGGCGGGTGGGCGCGAGGTGACGCTGGCCACGGCGGTCCCCAAGGGCGAACGCTTCGACTGGCTGATCGAAAAGGCGACCGAGTTGGGAGTCACCCGCGTGATCCCGCTGGTCACCGCCCGCAGCGTCGTCACCCCTGGCGACACCAAGCTGGAGCGATTGCGCAAGACGATCGTCGAGGCGAGCAAGCAGTGCGGTCGGGCTCGCCTGATGGAACTGACCGACCTGCGCCCGTGGCGCGAGTTTCTGGCGGGGTGGCAAACACCCAGCGCAGACCCGGCTCACTCCGCCACCCGCGCCGCTGCGGCTCCCTCGGCGGGGACGCTGTGGGTGGCACATCCCGGCGGGCCACGTTGGGGCCACGCTGCGGTGCCGTCCGGGCCGGTCACGTTTGTGATTGGCCCGGAGGGGGGCCTGACCGACGCCGAGGTCGAGCAGCTCTTGGCGCTGGGTGCCGGGCGGGTGGGGCTGGGGGGAACGATCTTGCGGGTCGAGACGGCGGCCCTGGCCCTCGCGACGCTCGCCCTCTGCGGGACCGAAGGCCCGGTCGATCTGGCGTGAGGGGTCGCCGTCGGCCATAATCGCGGAATCCTCCCCGCTGCCGCGACGCAGCCGGGGTGGGCCTGCCCAACTCGATCTCCCCGCGAGATCGCCCGCCCCCTCTCCTCTCCCCCCGAGGATCGCGCCGTGACCTTGCCGCGAGGGTTTTTGTCCGCTCCCCTGGGACTGCTCCGCCACGGGCTGCTCCGCCACGGATCGCTCAGCCACAGCCGCCCGCTGACCGCGGGTCTCTGGGCCGCCGTGCTGTGCGTGGGGAGCCTGGCCGCATGCACCCCGGCGGTCGCCGCCGAGTGGTCGGTCGAACCGGCGAGCGTGACGCTGCCCGGCAACTTCGAACGGGTGCAGCTGCTGGTTCGCGAGACACTGCCCGCAGGCCAGCCGGCGACGCGGGCTCAAGACTTCACCCCGGTGGCCAAGTACGTCTCAGAGAATCCCCAGGTCGCCACGGTTTCGCCCCAGGGCAACATCCAGGCGGTTGGGAATGGCACCACGGTGGTCCGCGTCGAGGTCGAGGGTGTAGTCAAGCCGATCGCCGTCGAGGTGACTGGCGTGGTCGACACGCCCGCCGTCGGCTTCACCCAGCAGGTCCTTCCCATCCTGTCGAAGGCGGGTTGCAACGGGGGGGCGTGCCATGCCAGCCAGCACGGCAAGGGGGGCTTCACCCTCTCGGTCATGGGCTACGATCCTCCCGCCGACCGCAATGCCATTGTGCGTGACCGCATGCAGCGGCGGATCAACCTGCTGGACCCCGCTGCCAGCCTGCTGCTGCGGAAGCCCCTGCTCGATGTGCCCCACGGCGGAGGCCGCCGCCTGGCCGCGGGCTCGAACGACCACCGCATCCTGCAGGCCTGGATCGCCGCGGGAGCCCCCGAGCCCCAGGCGACCGCCCCCAGGATCGACCGGCTTTTGGTGACACCCAGTGACCGGGTCGGGCCGGTGGGGCTGAAGCAACAGCTGCGCGTGGTGGCGATTGACACGGCGGGCGTTTCCCGCGACGTCACCGCCTGGGCCCGCTTTGACAGCATGGACGAAGCGGTTGTGACGGTGACCCCCGCCGGGGTGGTCACCGCGGTCGGCCGCGGCCAGGCCCCCGTGATGGTCCGCTTCGAAGGCCAGGCCCAGATCGCCCAGGTGGTCATTCCCTTCGCCGAATCGGTCGACCTGGCCAACTGGCAGAGCCTCAACTTTGTCGATGAACTGGCCGCCGCGAAGTTTCGCGAGCTGGGCATCGCCCCGGTCGGGCTGTGCGATGACGCGACGTTCATTCGCCGGGCGTTTCTCGACGCCGTGGGGTCGCTCCCCTCCCGCGACGAGGTGCAGGCCTTCCTGGCGTCGCCCGATCCCGACAAGCGACACAAGCTGGTCGACCGCCTGCTGGGCTTCGACCCCGCCGACAGCCGCTACAACGACCGCTACGCCGCCTGGTGGGCTCTCAAGTGGGCCGACCTCATCCGCAACAGCAGTCGCCAGCTGGGTGACCAGGGAATGTGGGCCCTGCACAACTGGCTGAAGGAATCGTTCCGCACCAACAAGCCGTTCGATCAGTTCGTCCGCGAACTGGTCACCGCCAAGGGGTCGATCTTCTCGCACGGACCGGCGAACTACTTCCGCATTGCCAGCACCGCCCCCGACCTCGCCGAGGCGACCGCCCAGCTGTTCCTCGGCACCCGCCTGGCGTGTGCCAAGTGCCACCACCATCCGTTCGAGAAATACAGCCAGGCCGACTACTACGGCTTCGCGGCGTTCTTCTCGCGGGTCGCGGTCAAGAACAGTGCCGAGTTTGGCAACTTCGGGGGCGAATCGGTCGTGTGGGTTCGCGGGGCCGGGGAAGTGACCCACCCGAAGACCGGCAAGGTGCTCCCCCCGACCCCGCTGGATGGGGAGCCGGTTGATCATCCGCTCGACCGCCGACTGGCCCTGGCCGACTGGCTCACCTCGCGCGACAACGTCGGCTTCAGCCGGAACGTCGTCAACCGCGCCATGGCCGCCCTGCTGGGCCGCGGACTGGTCGACCCCGTCGACGACATGCGGGCCACCAACCCCCCCAGCAACCCCGCCCTCATGAACGCGCTGGTCGATGACTTCCGCGCGAATGGGTTCAACCTGAAGCACCTGCTGCGGCGGATCATGCACTCCCGGCTGTACCAGCTGGACAGTCAGCCCACCCCCGAGAACGCCGCCGACACCCGCTTCTACAGCCACTACCGCGTCAAGCGGATCTCGGCCGAGGCGTTGCTCGACGCGGTTGATCAGGCGACCGGTTCGCCCACCAAGTTCCCCAACCTGCCCGTCGGGACCCGCGCCATCGAGCTGCCCGACAGCAACTACCCCAACCCGTTCCTGGTCACCTTCGGCAAGCAGCTGCGGGCCAGCGTGTGCGAATGCGAACGCTCGCCCGATGAAAACCTGGCCCAGGCGCTGCACACCCTCAATGGCGACGTCATCGCCACCAAGATCGCCGACGCCAAGGGACGTGTCGCCACCCTCGTGAACGACAAGAAAACCCCCGCCGAGATTGTCACCGAACTCTACCTCGCGGCGCTGTGTCGCGAGCCCACTTCCGACGAACGCCAATTTGGCGAGGGCTACCTGGCAGGTGCCCCGTCGCTGGCCGAAGGGGCGCAAGACCTGTTGTGGGGCCTGTTGAATTCCAAGCAGTTTCTGTTTGTGCGTTAGACCGTCCCCGTCGACTCGCACACTGTTTTGGCCCCCCCAGTCGGGTGGGCCCCTTCCAGGAGACTCCGGGCATGCGCACCTCGACGCCGTCAGCCGTGGTCAGTGAACGTTTTTCGGCGGGCTACCCCGCAGCCGGGCGGGCCTGGTCTCTCCCCGGCTTCCTCGCCACCCTGGGACTGGCGATGGTGTTGGCGCAGCCTGCGGCGGCGCAGACCAACAACTCGTACCCCATGCTGATGAGCGTCAAGCCGTCGGCGGCACAGATTGGGGCAACCACCGAGTGTGTCGTCTCGGCCCGCTACAACCTGTACGGGGCGAATCGCGTGATTGTCTCGGGGGCGGGAGTGACGGGCGAGGTGGTCCCCTTCGAAGCCCCGGCGGGCAAACCGGGCGACAAGAAGCCCACCAGCGCCACCGCCAAGCTGCGGTTCACCGTCGCCCCGGACGCCGTCCCGGGGGTCCGCGATTTCCGCCTGCTGACCCCCCTGGGGGCCACCACCGTGGGACAGCTGGTGGTGACCCGCGACCCGGTCGTCGCCGAGGCCGCCGACAACGACCTCCCCGCCAAGGCCCAGGTGGTGACCCTGCCCGCCACCCTGTGTGGCACCATCGAAAAAGCCGAGGATCTCGATTTCTACAAGTTCCACCTCGACGCCCCGGGGGGGGTGGTCTTCAGTGTGCGGTCGCAACGCCTGCTCAATCGGCTGCACGACATGCAGACCCGCGTTGATCCACTTATCACCCTCCGCTCGGCGACCGGTGCCGTGCTGGCCACCAGCGACAACCACTACGCCGGCGACCCCCTGCTCTTCCACCAG
>CAIUHT010000934.1 GCA_903898975.1 uncultured Planctomycetaceae bacterium | reverse complement strand
CTTTTCGATGGGATACATCCCGCAGAAGACCATCTGCAGAGGCTGCTTGTAGCCAGGGAAGGCGGTGGCGGTCCGTCGGCCAGCCTCGGTGACGGTGTCGCCGACATGCACGCCCCCCAGTTCCTTGATCCCGGCGATGAAGTACCCGACCTGCCCGGGGCCCAGTTCGTCACAGGGGGACATGTTCGGGCGGAACTGGCCGACCTCGAGAACTTCGTGCGACGTCCCGGCGGTCATGAAGGTGATTTTCATGCCCCGCTTGAGACGCCCTTCCCGCATACGCACGTAGGTGACAACCCCGCGGTAGTTGTCGTACTTGCCGTCGAAGATCATCGCCTTGAGCGGCGCTTCACTGTCCCCCGTGGGGGCGGGGATCCGCTCGATCAGCGCTTCGAAGACGTCGTCGATGCCAATGCCCGATTTGCCACTGACGCGGAGCACCTCTTCTTCCCGGATGCCCAGCACCGTGTGCATTTCTTCAAGCACCTCTTCGGTGCGGACGACGGGCAGATCGATCTTGTTGATGCAGGGAATGATCACCAGGTCGGCCTCCAGGGCCGCATACGCGTTGGCGACGGTCTGCGCCTGCACTCCCTGGAAGGCGTCGACCAGCAGCAGGGCCCCTTCGCAGGCGGCGAGACTGCGGGAGACTTCGTAGTGAAAGTCGACGTGCCCGGGGGTGTCAACGAGGTTCAGTTCGTAGATCTGCCCCTTGTGTTCGCGGTGAATGGCGACGGCCCGGGCCTTGACGGTGATGCCCCGTTCCCGCTCGACGTCGAGGTCGTCCAGGATCTGCTCGCGGAATTCCCGCTGGGTGATCGTCCCGGTCTTCAGCAGCAGCTGGTCGGCCAGCGTACTCTTCCCATGGTCGATATGGGCGACAATCGAAAAATTCCGAATGAAGCGGGGATCCATCACAGCGGTCTGTCGGGCCCACAAGGCCCGTCCTGAAGGAATGAGAGGGGCCCGGGTCGCCGCAATCGGCGCCCGCAGCCCACCCCCGGAATCCTGTATTTTAGCGAAACACGCTCCCGAAGGGAGACCACCTTGAAAGAGACGAGCCCAGTCCCCGGCTCAAGCCGGCAATTCCCGCTGTTTTGAGCGAATGGCCCACCCCCGACCCAGCCTGGGGCTCTCTCGACCGAGTCACTCTTGGCCGTGCCGCTGCGAGCCATCACCAGGCGCTGGCTCGCCAGGGATGTCACGAGGAGAACGCGGAGGGGCTGCTTCGACACAGCCTGTGGTCGTCGGTGCGGCTGCAGGAAGTGCGTCGCAGCCGGGTGGGCGACGGAGGGGCTGGGGGTTGGTTGGCTGATTGTTGGGGGGCGGAGTGTTGGGCATCTGCTGGTGCAGGGCCTGGCTGGCTCGGGCCCGCAGCCACAGCAACAGTCGTCGGGCCCAGTAGAACTCGGTCGCCAGGATCGCCAGCCCGGCAGGAATGACCAGGAACGCCGGGCCGGGAGTCACCAGCATCACCACTCCCACCAGCACGACCGAGGCCCCCAGGGCCAGCACCAGCCCCTTGCGGACCCACCGCAGTGCCGCAAGCCAGCGGCCCGCCCCCCACCCCTCCAGCCGAGCCGTCCAGGTGTGGATCCACCGGAGCCCCGCCCACGATTTTTCCGTCAGTCCGAACTCGGCCACCTCGTCCCCCATCCCCCCGGGACCATTTGTCACAGGCCCCACAGGGCCATTTGTCACATCCCCCACAGGCCCATTTTCCCCAGTTGCCGGCAATTCTGGGCGAAAATCTGCGGCGGAAGTCGCGATTGACGCTGGAGAGGGCGCTGGCCCTCGGGCCGCACGGACCCCTGAGGCCGGGGGCGGGCCCCCCGCCAGGTGGTCGTCAGAGGGGGAAGTGCGGTCGAGCATGCTATGAATTATATCAGTCAGACAGACTTCCCGGTTCTGGTCACTGGCGGGCTGCTCCCGACCTGGTCTGACCTGGTCCCCGGTCGGCTCCCGGGGGATGTGCCGCAGGTCGTTCCTCGGAACGCATCTCGGCTGCTCCCGCGTGTTTCGCCTGCACGACATCATCATCACTTGCGCGACTCCATGTCCCTCGACCTCTTCCTGCCGGTGGTTCGTGACTGGTTCCTCGGCCGGTTCGCCGGGCCGACGGAACCCCAGTCCCAGGGCTGGCCGTCGATTGCCCGAGGCGAGCACACGCTGATTGCCGCCCCGACCGGCTCGGGGAAAACCCTCACCGCCTTTCTCGCGGCGATCGACCGCCTGCTGCGCGAGGGGCTCGAGCGGGGGCTGCCCGAAGAACTGCGGGTGGTCTACCTCTCGCCCCTGCGGGCGCTGTCGAATGATATGCACCGCAATCTCGAGGTCCCCCTGGCCGAGATCAGCCAGGTCGCCGCCGCCCAGGGGCTCGATCTGCCGCCGCTGCGGATTGGCCTGCGGACGGGCGACACCCCGGCACGCGAACGGGCCCGCCTCATTCGCCAGCCTCCGCACATCCTCGTGACCACCCCGGAGTCGCTGTATCTGCTGCTGACCAGCCCTCGGGGACGCGAACGGCTGGCCACGGTCGAGACCGTGATCGTCGACGAAATTCATGCCCTGGTCCGCGACAAGCGCGGTTCGCACCTGGCACTCTCGCTCGAACGGCTCGATGCGCTGTGCCAGCGGCGGGTGCAGCGGATCGGCCTCTCGGCGACCCAGCGGCCGATGGAGCGGATCGCCGCCTTCCTGGTGGGGGGCGACGAACACCACATCCACCCCGACACCCAGCCCTTCCCGACAGGGCCCGACTCGAGCCATTCACCCTCGCCCCCACTCCCGCCCCCACTCCCACTGCCAGCCGCGTTGGCACCGACCGCCCCTCCCGTGGAACGCGGGCTGCTGTCGCGCGTGATGGCGACCAGTTCAGCCGGTGGCACGGCTCTCACCGCAGTCACCACGCCGCCACTGGCCCGCGACACCGCGCCGGCTGGCCTGTCGCGCGGCGACGGAGGGCAGTTCATTGCGGCCGAGGGGGACGCCGGAAGCGATGACGACTGGGAAGAGCTGAAGGAAGAATTCGAAGACGACGACCTCGAAGAGACCAGCGACGAACCGTTGCGCGGGGCCACCAACCGACCAGCGACTGGAGCGCTGGGCCGACCGCTTG
>CAIUHT010000933.1 GCA_903898975.1 uncultured Planctomycetaceae bacterium | reverse complement strand
CGGGGAGTCCTTCAGGTGGATGCCAACTTTCTGGCAGTACCCAATCAGGACCTTGCTGTCCAACTGCAGCTCTTTGGCGAGCGTGAAAATCCGAATCTTCAACAGCCTGTCTCCGTGATACGGTGGAGCGAAGTCGGCCAGACCCTGGGGGCCTGACCCGTGCCTCGATGTCCGGGTTGCTCTGTCTGTGCGGTGAGTACTCGCTGGGAAGTGAGTACAAGGTCGGGGTTGCGGACGCGATCTGGGTTGCGAACAGGGTCGGCCACAGAAACCTGGGGCACGCAGGCTGGAACCTGGTCCGATTCGCGCCCGGAATTCCCGGGAACGTCAGACCATTTCCAACCCGCGACAGGTTCCAGTGCCCCGGCAAACTCCCCTCGCAGAACGCCACGCTCACCCCTAGGGATGATCAGGAGGCAATCCTTCCCGAGGTCGGCGCTTGTCGAGTGACAAACTGGGACCACGGTCGGTGTGGATGGGACGGCTGGGGCGGCTTAAGAACTGGCCGGCTCATCTCCTTGTGTTGGAGGCACCTCGACTTCGGGACTTTCGCCCCCGGCTGACTCGGGGCTGTCTTCAGACTGGTCACTGGCCGACGGGTCGACACTGGCGGATTCCGTTTCGACGGCCGCGGGAGCGTCTCCCGTTCCCGCCTCTCCGGTTCCCGTGGCGATGGCTTCCGGATCGGCCCCGCCGCGGGCCACCGACTTGGGCGGCAGAGTGCCAGCGGCTTTCTGCGCCGCCAGTTCTTTTTCGAGTCGCTCGGCTTCCTGCTCGGCGAAATCGACCACCCCCTGGCACTCATCATCTGAGAGGCCCGAGAGCTCGGCCAACTGGTCGAGTTCAATGACCGACAGGTCATCGAAGGTGAAGAAGCCCTGTTCGATCAGGTTTTCGGCCATCTCGGGCGGGGCACCGGGGATGGCGCTGAAGGACTCGAGGGCGCGGTCGAGTTTCTCGTTCAACTCGTCCCGGGTCATGATGTCGATGTCCCAGCCGACCAGCTTCGAGGCCAGCCTCACATTTTGCCCCCGCTTGCCAATCGCGAGTGAGAGCTGATCTTCTTTGACCAGCACAATGACCCGCCCCAGCATCTGGCAGAGAATCACCTCTTCGACCTCAGCGGGCGAGAGGGCATTGGGAACGAGCACCTGCAGCGAGTCGTTCCACCGGACGATGTCGATTTTCTCGCCCGCCAGTTCCTCGCGAATGTTGTGAATTCGAGAGCCCCGCACTCCGACGCACGAGCCGATGGCGTCGATCTTCTGGTCGAAACACGAGACCGCGACCTTCGAGCGATAACCCGCCTCGCGGGCGAGCGAGCGGATGTCGATGACCCGCTCGCCAATCTCGGGGATTTCGAGTTCGAACAACCGGCGGACGAGGTCGGAGTGAACCCGGGAGAGCACAATTCGCACGCGAGGGCCCGCCTTGCGGACCTCGAGAATGACAGCCCGAACCCGGTCGCCCGGGCGGAAACTTTCCCCGGGGATCTGTTCGCTCTTGGGGAGAATCCCCTCGATTTTGCCGATATTGACCACCAGGGCGGCTCCCTCGAACCGCGTCACGGTGCCATTCACCAGCGAGCCCCGCTGGGCCTGGAATTCGTCAAAGACTGCGTCGCGTTCCGCTTCGCGAATCTTTTGAATCATCACCTGCTTGGCGCTCTGGGCCGAGATCCGCCCCAGGATCTCGCCGAGCTGCTCCGAATCGATCGGGGCCCCTTCTTTAATCACCGTTGTCCGACCACTGATGCGGTCGATTTTCGACTCGAGGGCGATCTCTTCGCCATAGTGCTTGCGCGCCGCCGACAGGATCGCCTGCTCGAGCACCTCGAACACGATCTCCTTGTCGATGTTCTTGTCGCGATGGATCGCGTCGACTGTCCGCAAGACCTCGGCGTCGTTCATTGTGCTTCCCTGGGGACCCCCACCCCGGCCAACAAAAAAGGCGGAGTCGGGCCTGTGACTGCTCTATCGCCGACGCTCCGCCGATGTTCGTCGCGCCGGCGAGAGGCCCAACGCACGGCGCGCTGTTCCTGTCCCTTCGCGAACGACCAGAGTTGTGCGGCCCAAGGGCCGTTCAAGCTCGACTACATACTGTCGTCCTCGGTTCGCCGGTGCCGACGCTCCTCACGGAAGGTCGGGGCCTTGCAACACCAAACCGACCCGCGCCCCGTGGCGCTCGCCAGTTCAGGTCAAAAGGCCAAGTGCCCACGCAACCGCCCTTGCGGCTGATGGAACTTCGCTCATGAGTGAAATTATCGGGGTGGTTTTTGACTGTCAAGTCGCTACCCCCCCCGAATTGCCCTGTTCACCCCGGATCCCCCGATACCGCGGGCAGGTGTGCTCCTCCAATTCCGCCACGCGCTGCCAGGCACCGGTGCCCTCGACTCGATCGTCCCTCACTGCCCCTGTGCCCTTGCCCCCTTCACCCCTCATTGACCTCCGACTCCGACTGCGGCCTGCTCTGGCGATAGATCAACGAGACTTCATCACACGTCATTGATAACATGTTCACATGCACGTGCTCACTTGCATGTGAATACTCATTCCACACGTGTGAGTCTCAACAAGGTTTGATGACTTCCGAACCTGGCGCGCAATCCACAATTCCGGATATTTCGATTCTATTCTTCGGTCCAACGCGGCTATCGGGCTTGGTCATATAATTTTCTCATGATCAGTTCACGTGTATCTTTGAACCCAACTTGGACTGTTTTAGCCAGCCTGCAGACAGCCCCCTCCGACAGACTGAATTGGGATGCCTGCGGAACAATCTCGCAGGGTGGCAAATCGGGTTGTGCGATCGTTGCTCAGTCCGTCAAGCCACGCCCGATTCTCAAGAAGTCGCTTTCCCGTGAACGGCGGGGGGTTCAACGGGGTGCGTCGTCGTCCGGCTGTAACAGCTCGAAATCGTCCGTGCGCACATTGCTGCGCGCGTGGCGAGCGATGGCTGAAACCTCGTTCGTGCCACTCGCGGAGCCGCGGGAGCCAATACCACTGCCGTTTCAGACGCCCTGTCTCAAGCCGCCTGCCAGCCAGCCTGGGCACCCTTCCATCCCTTGATACCGATGTTTCATGACGAGTAACTCAGCCGCGGCCTCAACCGGCCTTTCGCCAGCTCGGGAGTGCGCCCGCCTGCCGCCATTCGGCCAACCGCCCCAAGACACAACCCGCCGCGGCCAATCGGGCGGCGAACTCCGCTGAAGTCAGGACCGCCAGTTCTCTCGGTCGGCCCGTCGCCAACGGATCATCCCACCCGTCAGCCGCCTGGTCCGTCCGACCTGCACCGCCCGCCGACGCCCCGAGCGCGGCTTGAGTTCGCGCGTGGATCGCGGGGCCCCCTGTCACGTCGGCACCGGTCTCTGGAGATGCGCGAAAACGCTGTGTGGATCCCTGCCCGACCGATCGCAACGGGATCGACCCAGCGAATGCCGTCTCCCGCTCGGGCAACGCCTCGGCAGTGGGCCAATCCCCCACGACCCGCCAACCCGGCTCCGCCTCGACGCCCGGGTGCAGTCCCACCTCAATTCGGTCGCCCCGGGCCTGTTCCACGCACCAGCCCAAGGAAGATGTCTCCCACAGACCGGCGTGAGCG
>CAIUHT010000932.1 GCA_903898975.1 uncultured Planctomycetaceae bacterium | reverse complement strand
GGGAATGGTGCTGTCGAGCATTGCATAAGATCCGCCATCGTAGTCCGTGGAACTGGAAAGCTGGACGTTGTCCCCCCCAAACGGAAGCGTTATCCTGATCAAGTTTGTGTTTTCGTCGAACTCCAGTGTATAAGGGTGGCCTGGGCCAAGCTGTGCCATCATCGCATTCCGAGCCTTTAAAACCACGGTGTTTAGAGTATCGTCGGGGGCGGCGACAACGTTAAAATTTAAGTTTGTTCCTAAGCCGTCGCTGAAACTCCCCTTGAAAACCTTACCAGCAAGCACGCCGTTGCCGGGAAAGAATTGAATTTCGGCCTTACGCGCGTTTGGAACTTCCAACACGTCACCTGCGTTTGTGTGGTCTAGGTGTGCTATTCGGATCCCGGGCACTAAATCGTCATCGGGCCAAAGAACCTTGTTCTGAACTTGATTAGCCTGATGTGCATTGAGATTGTTGTAGCTATTTTTTATGTCGGTCGCACGCTGTACCCCATTGTCATTTAGAAGAAAAGGGACAATAGCAAGATTGAGCTGGTCGACTATTACCGTAGTGATACCATCCTGTTGCGCTTGTCCAAAAGAAATAGTACCTGGTGGATTTGCGAGGGTGATTGGTCCTGCCTCAGCACAATCAACGTTGAGTGAAGCCCACGCCCCGAGGCAAATCAGAACCAAAGTAGCGACCCTACGGCTGTTACACGAATGGTTTCTCGTGGCCGAGTCACGCAACTGTGCTGGCTCTCTGTCGCATGAAAGGGAGTTTGTTGTAAACAGCTTTTTTTTGTTCGGCACAGCTTGGCTTTCGGTGAGCACGGATGCGACCTCCTGAAGGCAGAATGGATGAAATGACTGCGTCGTTTCGAGGTGATGACTGTCGTGCCACACAATGGGCGTGAAGAGTGCTTGTTTCTGGGCCCACATGGCACGGCAACGCTACTGAAACGCTAATGGAGGAATCGAGCGCACACAGAATCTGCGAAACTCTCAGTCTTGGATTCGTGCTGCCAAAATTGGCACCTAGTGAATTGATTGAAAGTGGCTCTCAGGGCTCATAATTTGGAACGAGTGAGTACTATGAGGAATGGGATGTTCAGTATATACATCTTTGTATCATTCTGGTGGAAGATTCCGGGCATTTGGAGGCGTTACCGACGATCTACGGAATTTGCGGCATTCAACTTCCGCGCGTCGCGCGGAACACTTGTGCGAATGTGTGATTCGCCCGTTTTTGTTTTCTCAGCGCAGCAGGTCTCACATTCGCGGCAAAACAATCAAAAACCGCACTGTCGACACTTGGTGGTGCTGACAGTGCGGTGTTTTGATGTTCAATTTGTTCGGCTACCGGCCGTTCCCCCGGGTCCGACGCTTTCTGCTCAATTCCGCGCCGTGGGGTCGGTTTCGACCAGGTCGATTGTTGCCAGGGCTCGGCGGCCTCGGTCGGCGGGTCCCCATTCCACTTCCAGGGCCGACAGGTCGACCCAGCGGCCGCGGTTGCACGGCACGTAGATGGGCTGACCCGGTTGCACCACCACGTTGACCGGGACTTCTCGCATCACCGTCGCGTCGGCCACCCCGAACGATCGCTCGTGGCTCTCAAACCGCACCAGCGTGACACGCACCGGACCGGTGAACGCGCGGATCTCGATGAATCGCCCCTGGCCTCGTCCCTGCCCGTTGTACGGCATGTAGACCGGGTTCCGCACGACGTCGACCGGGTCACCCTGAACGCCCGCCGTGCCACTCGCTGGCACCACCCGCGCTGTCTGGCCCGGCACGCCATATCGCTGGAAGGCCACTTCCTCGGCGAAGATGGGATCGGTCGCGGCGATGCAGTCGCGGAGCGAAGGGAGCACTTCCTCCCGCCACTCGCGCGCCACCGAGGGATCGCAGAAGCTGATCTGGTGCTCGCACAAGATCGCCGTGCTCCGCACCCGTTGCAGCAGCGTCCGCACCGTCTCGCGCGAGGCCTGGTACCGCTCCCAGGCTAACAGGGCGTTGCGGTCGGTGAGCCGGGCCCGGTCGCGATACACCCCATTCGCCGAATACCGCTGGTACTCTTCCCCCACCTTCTCGAGCGCCCACCCCGCCACCTCGAGGGCGCCGGTGTAGAGCCGCAGGGAACGCAGGTCGGCGTAGGCCAGCAGTTCGTTGGGTGACGCCTCTTCCTCGCCCGGCTCAATCAGCTTGTAGAGATTGCGGACCGCGCTCTCGAGGAGGGCGGTGGTCTCACTGAGCGATGGGGCGTCGGCGATGGCGACGCCGGTCGAGCCGCGACGGCTGGGCGAATAACCCTCCTGCGCCAAGCTCTGCTGAGCCAGGGCGGCCCACGATCCAACCATCAACATCAATGCGGTCACCCCGGTGCGAACCACCGGTGCGTTCCAATTGTCTCGCGTCATGCGGGGAGGCCCTCCTTGGTCGGGGTCTTGTGGCAATCCTCCACCCCCCCGGTGCGCATCAATGCGTGCCTCGGCAGGGCGTTTCTTCCTTCGGGGCGGAATCTCTCAAAAACCCCCCTCTCAAGGCAAGATCAATCCCCCCCGGCCCCCGGCACCACCCGGAATCGCCCGGGATGACGCGTGAAAACAGCCCCGCATCGCCTCGAACAACCGCCAGGAAACGGGGTGTCCGCCCGCCGAGGTGCCCGGGGACTTCAGCGAAAAAGCCCGGGCGGCGCAGGGGGCGAAGTCGCCACGTGCAAGCCGGCCCGGGCGTTTGCGGTGCGGACGGTTCAGCAGCGCGTCGCGCGGGTGCGGCGGACCCACAGCCACCCGGCCAGAACTCCGAGGCCCGCCAGCGAGCAGACGCCCGGCTCGGGAATTGTCGGGCTGGGAGCCCTGGGGTTCCCCAGTCGCCATTCCGAGATCCCTGGGAAGTACGAGGCGACCCCGAGGAGGGCCGCCGAAAACATGTGGGCAATTTCCCGCCAGCCCCCCCGGCGCCAATCGGTGCGGATCTGGCTGTCGTCACAGAGGGCCGAGAACTGTTCCAGCAAGTCGGTGGCACCGATGGTTTCGCCATCGGTGCGCCCCTGGCTCTGCAAGAACTGCTCCAGGTGCCTGCGCCCGTGACAGGCGAGGTAGCCGCACACCCCTTCCACCAACCGGGCCGGTCCAAAGCCTCGCGTCCGCAGGGTCTTGTACTCGCGTTCCGAACCGCTGCTGTCGAGTGATTCGCGCAGGAAGCGGAACAGCTCTTTGTACTTGGGCCAGCGGTCGTTGCCCTCTGCGTCGACCTCGGACAGCCAGACCCGCAAGGGCTCGGCCAACAAACGAAACTCCGAGATGCGGCGGGGCATGCGGGCTGGGCCACAGGGAGTGAGTTCGAAGTGGGCACAAGTGGCGATCGGCAGAAAGTCGGCAGCACGCTATCACGCAACCCCGGAGAACACCATCAGGTTCATGCGGGTTGCGGAGTAAATCCTCAGCGCGTCACTGCGACCCTGGGACTGGCAGACAAAATGCGACATGCGGCCAGCAGTCGATCGCCCGGCGACAGGCAGACGGGAGCAGTCAACCCGACCAGCGGCGTCCCCATCACGGTCCATGGGAAGAGAGCCTGGAGCTGGTGCGGGCCGGCGTGGTTGCCGGGGTCGGTTACTCGACCACCCGGCTCCACGACTCTTCGAGCCGGCGTTCCGAGACGGGGACCACTGTCCGCAATTCCTGGCAGAACAGCGAGATGCGGTACTCCTCGAGGAGCCAGCGAAACTCGCTCAACGCCAGGTCATTCAGTCCGCGCTCCTGGTGCCGTCGGGCCCGTTCCTGGTATCTCGCCTGCCAGCCCGCCACCTGCTGCTGGCCTCGCTGGTCGCGGGCCAGGCCTCCCGCCAGCAGTTTATCGATCCGCAGCGAGATCCCCCGCAGGTAGCGCGGGTACTGCTTCAGCCAGAACCACGGGGCGTCGGTCCAGAAGCCGGGCCGCAGGAGGTCACCCCACTGTTGCCGGGCGTCGGCCTTCGCCCCCTGCACCGGAGGCATGACCCCGAGCCGATCGATCTGCTTGCGGGCCTCGTGTGCCGTCTGGACCAGGGGACCGAGCAACTCGGTCACATCCTGGGCGGCGAGCCCCAACTGCTCGACTCCGCGGGCCACGCAGCGCTGCCACTCGGTGGCCGTGCGGGGGACTGGTCCCACGGGGGTGTTCGGGCCCACGGCGACCCCGGCCGCCTCTCGAAACAGCCCGCGCTCGGCCAACAGGTCGATCCACTGCCGCTCAACCGGCCCCCCCGCGGGCAGGCCGGTTGTCAGCACCTGCCACTTTTCGACCTGGGGGAGGGCCCGCACCTGCTGCTTCAAGCGGCGTGATTCCCGCAGCACAAACAGCCGGCGGAGTCCCCGGCGGGTCTCGGCCTCGGCCCGCTCGGCCGCGTCAAACAGCCGGAGGGCGACACTCTCTCCCTCATCGACCAACCCGGGGTACCCCTTGAGCAGCAAGCCCGAGCGGGAGAGTTCGACACTGGGGGGCAGATCGCCAAAGCTCCACTCTTTGAGCCCCGATTTCTGGAACCGCCCATCGTCGGCGGGAAGCTTGGAAAAGCTTTGAGCAGCGGCGACCCCCAGCGATTCACGCAGGCTCCCCAGGTCGCGACCGCTCGCCAACTCGCGGCCGGTGCTGTCGACGACCCGCAGGTTGAGCCGGAGGTGCGGGGGCAACTGGTCGAGCTGAAACAGCCCCGGCTCAATCGCCTCACCCGCCAGCGGGGTGAGCGCGCGGGCCAGTTGGGCCTGCAGGTCCCCTTCGCCAAAGGTGAGTTGAGGAAGCACCTTGCGGGCGGTGTCGTTGACCGGGACGAGCATCCGGCGGACCGACTTCGGCAGCGACTTGATGAGGGCCGAGACCTTTTCCTCGAGCAACCCGGGAACCAGCCAGCCCAACCGCCGGGGGTCGAGTTGATTCAGCCCCTCCATCGGGATGGTCAGGGTGATGCCGTCGGTCGTTTCGCCGGGCTCGAACCGATACTGCAGGGGGAGATCGAGGTTGGGGAGCGTGAGTCGATCGGGGAAGGCCCCCGCGCTGACTTCGGGGGGGTTCTCTTCGAGCAGATCTTCCGGCCGCATGTGCAGCAGCCGGGGCTGATCGACCTCGACGGTCTTCCGCCACGTCTCGAATCGCCGACCGTCGAAGACATGTGGCGGGAGGATGCGATCGTAGAACTCGTAGCGGGCGGTGAGGTCGCGGAGCAGCCCGGTCCGGCGGCATTTGGACTCGACCGACTTCAGCTCTTCGGCGAGTTGGCGGTTGGCCTGGCGGAACTCGCCGCGGGTCTCCCATTCCTCTTCGACCAGCCCATGCTGGATGAACATCTCGCGAGAGACCTTGGGGTCGATGGGGCCGTAGTTGACCTGCCGACGGGGAACGACAGGCAGTCCCCAGAGCGAGACCTTTTCGAAGGCGGTGACCGCTCCCCGCTCGGCACTCCAGGCCGGGTCGGAGTAGCTGCGGCTCACGAGGTGGGCGGCGAGGCGTTCGATCCAGCCCGGGTCGATCTTCCCGGCAATCCGCAGGTAGCGGCGGGTGGTTTCGACCTGTTCCGAGGCGACGACCCAGCGGGGCTTCTGGGCGAGCAGGCCCGACCCGGGCCAGAGCCAGGCGCGGGCCCCGCCCCCCACCTGGTATTCGCCACTCTCCGACTTCATCGCGACGTTCGCCAGCAGGCCGGTCAACAGGGCCCGCGTGAGGGCGTTGCGGTCATTCCGCCGGGCCCGCGGCTGCAGTCCCAGTTCACTCACCAGGTCGAGCAATTGCCGGTGGATATCGAGCCACTCCTGAATGCGGTTGTAAGAGAGAAAGTTCTGCCGGCACGCCCGGCGGAGCTGGTTCCGGGTGAGCGACCCCCGCAGCCCCTCGTAGAAATCCCAGAGCTTGAGGTAGCTGAAGAAGTCGGATTCCTCGTCGCTGAAGCGGGCGTGGCATTCATCGGCGGCCTGCTGCTTTTCGAGCGGGCGTTCGCGGGGGTCCTGCAGCTCGAGCGCGGCGGCGATGATGAGAATCTCGGACAGGCACCCCTCGTCATCCCCGGCCAGCACAATCCGGGCGACGCGGGGGTCGAGCGGAAGGCGGGAGAG
>CAIUHT010000931.1 GCA_903898975.1 uncultured Planctomycetaceae bacterium | reverse complement strand
CGCGGAAGTGCCAGCAGTTCTGGAAATTCCTCCGCCTCGGGCGAATGTTTCACAAACGTCCGAACCATCCACGCATGGGCCAGGATCGCCTGGCAGCGGGCGACCCCTGCGGAAAGCGCCGGTCCGACGCCAGCAGGCCCCGCCTCGCCCGTCGTGCCCGCCCCGCCGGTTACACCCGCCCCGCCCGTCACACCAGTCCCACCCGTCGCGCCGGAACCTGGTCGCGAGCCTTCCCGCCTTGTGTCTGCCGAACCGGGCTGTTGCGGGTCCGTCGGTTGCGGGCCCAGCTGTTGAGTGCCCGGGGGCTGAGCGTTCGAATCGCCGGGGCGCGAACTGTCGTTCATGACATCAGGGGGCCGAAGAGGGAGCGGTGGGCTGGGCCGATGGAGCTCCTGCGGCTGGTCTCAGCTGCTGCTCCAGTTCGGGCCAGCCTGTGTAGAGGCGTGTGAGCGCTGCCCGACGGGCGGCCGCTGTCTCCCGTTCGCCAGCCTGCTCCAGCCGAGCGATCTCGGCCAGTTGCGAGGTGACAAACGCCCGAGCGGTCTCCAGTTCCGGGGTCTCGGCCAGTTCCTGCGACACGCGCTCGACGAGGTCCCGCAGAGATTTCTGGGATTCATCCCCCGCCAGCAGCGTCCGCAGGTCGGCCAGCAGGGCGCGGGCCTGAGGGAGATCTCCCGCCCGGCGCTGCAGCAGGGCCAGTCGCAGCAACCGGGCCGGTTCCGAAACCTCGCCCGCCCGGTTCGTCGACGGGTCCCCCTGTCCCGCAGGGCGGCTGGGGCGGGTCAATTCGTAGAGTTCAATTTCCTGCAGCAGCGGGGCGACGCGATCGCGCCAGCTGGCGGGGTTCCGCTCGAGCAGGGGCTGAAAGGCCTCCCGGCGGGCCTGCAGATAGTTGAGGCCGGGCCCAGACGCCATCAGGTCGACCCCCTGCTGAAACAACCGCTCTTCGGAGGGGGCCCGGGGCCAGAGCCAGGCGACGAGGCCCAGGCACCCCAGCAGGGCGGCGACCAGGGGGGCCGGGCCTTTCCAGAGGCTTTCGGTCCAGGGGACGGGGCGCGGGCCTTCCGATTGGGTCAGGCGTTCGCGTCGAGCGGCAGCGATCCGCCGCTCGCGATCATCCATGCTCCCCTGCCTGTCGGCAATGACGGTGGAGGTCTGGCTGGCTTCCACGCTGGTCGCGCCAGCGGCGGTCGGGGCGTTGCCTTCGGCGCTGTCCCGGTCGAGCTGCTGCTGCAGGTGCCGCATCAGCACATAGGCGTCGGGATAGCGTTTGTCGGGATTCTTCTCGAGCAGTTTGCAGATGGTGTCGTCCACCTGTCGGGGGAGGTCGGGGAGCACCGCACGGGGTCGGTCGAACAGTCCGTAGCGGTGCTTGTGCATCACCTCGACAGTGCTGTTCCCCGTGAATGGGGTCCGTCCGGTGACCATGGCATACATCACCGCCCCCAGCGAATAGAGGTCGCTCTGGCGGGTTGCCCGCTGGCCCGCCGCCTGCTCGGGAGACATGTACTCGGCGGTGCCAATGACCCCGCCGGTGACGGTCAGGCGCTGCGACGCGGCGTACGACTGGGCCACGCCAAAGTCGGTCAGGTGCACATGTTCGTCGGGGTCGATGAGCAGGTTCGACGGTTTGAGGTCGCGGTGCACCACTCCCTGGTCGTGGGCGGCCTTCAGGGCCGAACAGGTTTCAATCGCCAGTGCGTACGCCCGACGCCAGTCCAGTCGCCGCTCAGATCGCAACAGGTCGAGCAGTGTGCCCCCTGGAACGTATTCCATGGCGAACCACGGGGCCCCATTATCGACACCATCTTCGAACAGGCGGACGATGTGGGGGTGCGAAAACTTCCGCAGGGCTTCGATCTCGCGCTGAAACCGCTCGAGAAACCCCTCTTCCTGGGCCAGCGCCGCCGACAGCACCTTGATGGCGGCCCGCTCGCCGGTTTGGGGGTCCCGGCCCAGGTAGACCTGCCCCATGCCCCCCTGGCCCAGCCGCTCTTCAATCTCGTATCGCCCGATTTGCCGGGGAAGTGGCGCAGACATGCAACGTTCCGCAAGACAGAAAGACCAGCGACCCCCGCTGCACCGCGCCCCCACTGCGGGGAGCCCGCGGGCCCGGGACACGCCGGTGAGGGGGCCGGTTTGACCATGGTTTCGGGCAGATCATACACTCCCCCCGCGGCGGATGTCGCGGGTTCGTCCCGCGCGGGCTGGGTGCGAGCCCGCCGCAGTCCGCTGCGACCAGGCCTCCGCAGCCCTCCTGCACCAGTCCTTCCGCCCCAGCCCTGCTGCCCCAGCCCTGCTGCCCCAGCCCTCCCGCCCCAGTTCCCCCTGCGTCTCCTCCCCCGTGTCCGCTCTTTTGACTCGCCCCGCACCATGACCGCCGAGCCCTACCTGTTCCGCCTGGGCGACCGGCTTTCGGCTGGGTTGAGCGAGCGCGACGCCGAGTGGCGCGAGCGGCAGATTGCCTTCCTCTGTCGGCAGCAGCATCCCGACGGCGGATTTCGCGGTCGCGATGTGGAATCGGACCTCTACTACACCAGCTTCGCCATCCGCGGACTGGGGCTGCTGTCGGCGCTCGACCGGGCCGACACCGCCGCCCTCGCCGGGTACCTGGGGCGCCAGACCGAGATGCACGTCTCGGTCGTCGACCTGGTCTCCTGGCTGTACTCGGCGTTGATGCTGCAGTTGCACACGGGCATCGATGTGCTGGCGCAGGCCCCGCCCGACTGGCCCGATCGACTGGCCCAGCTGCTCGAAACGTTTCGCACCCAGGATGGGGGCTACGCCAAGACGCACGCCGGTGCGGCGGGGAGCACTTACCACTCGTTCCTGGTCGCCCTGTGCTACGAGCTGATTGGCCGGCAGGCGCCGCAGCCCGATCGCCTGCGGCAGTTCGTGCTCGATCGGCACCGGGAGGATGGCGGGTTTGTGGAAATCGCCCCGATGCAGCGGAGCGGGACCAACCCGACCGCTGCTGCCGTGGCCCTGTTGCAGATGCTGGGGGGAGTTCCGGCGACTGTGCGGGAAGATGTGCGGGGCTTTCTGCAGGAAGTACGGGGAGCCGAGGGGGGCTTCCAGGCGAACACCCGCGTTCCCTTCGCCGACTCGCTGTCGACGTTCACCGGCCTGCTCTCGGCTCTCGACCTCGAACTGGACGACACGTTCGACCGGGCGCGGGTCGCCGCCTTCATCGACAGCCTGGCCCGCCCCGACGGGGGCTACCGTGGGGCCGCCTGGGATGAAGTTCCCGACGTGGAGTACTCGTTCTACGCCCTCGGTGTGCTGGGACTGCTGGGACCGCGCCGCTCGACCTGACGCGCGGCGTGTGGGCGCTGTGGATACGGGCCCAGTGAATGCGAGCCCAGTAAATGCGAGCCTGGTGAATGCGGGCCCGGCAGAGGATCATTTGCAGCTACGGACCTTCCAGCAACTGACCTCCCGGCAACGAGGCCCACAGCACCGAGGCTCACAGCACCGAGGTCTCAGGGGGATGATTGCCCGGCGGACGGCGCCCCGACAGCGGCCCTGGGCGTCTGCGATCGCGACAGGCTTGCGACTTACTTCGTCTCCGAGTCGTTGTCGGGTTCGGGGACATTCACTCCCGGGACGGGGACAGGGAAGATCGCGTTGGGCAGCATCTGGTCGCGCAAAATTTCGAGACCGTGGGCCACCTCGGTCGGATGTTCCGCGGCGAGGTCGTGTTCCTCGGAGTGGTCGGTATCGAGGCGGTACAACTCCCAGGGGCCGGGCCGCTTGGTCTTCAGCTTCTGCCGCACCAGCTTCCAGTCCTGCCAGCGAACCGCGACCTGTCCGCCATATTCGGGAAACACCCACACCATGGGGGCGCGCTCGACACGCTGTTCTTGCCCCGTCAGCACTGGCCAGAGACTGCGGCCGTCGAGCCCTTCGGGCACAGGGAGCCCCGCCGCTTCGCACAGCGTGGGAAACCAGTCGGGGAAATAGCCCGGTTGGTCACTGACCGCCCCCGCAGGAATCACCCCGGGCAACCTCGCGATCGCTGGAACGCGAATTCCTCCTTCGTAGAGGCTTCCCTTGTAGCCCCGCAGGCCGGCGGTGCTGTTGAAGAACCGGGCATCGACACCACCCACGTGGAAGACTGGGTCGCCGTTGTGGGGATGCGTCGTGCCATTGTCGCTCGAAAAGATCACGAGCGTGCGGTCGGCGGTCCCGGTCCGTTCGAGGGCGTCGAGCAGGCGGCCGACATACGCGTCGACCCGGGCGACCATCGCGGCGTACGCGGCCCGGGGCCGGGGATGCGCGAGATACCCACACTGCCCGCGGTACGGGGTGGGGTCCCAGTCGGCGGGAAAGCGTTCGACCTCTTCCCGGGGGGGATGCATCGCCACGTGCGGCTCGATGCACGGAAAGTACAGGAAGAACGGCCGCTCGGCCTGCTGCTCGATGAATGTCACCGCTTCTTCCACCAGGCGCTGCGGGGCGTAGACGGCACCCAGCCGGTCGGCGTAACCGACGTCCCCCGTCACGGCGGGAGCGTGCCCCTTGACCGGTCTAGGGTTCAACGCGATCTGCTCGTTGTTCCGCCACAGGAACGGCGGGTAGTAACTGTGTGCCACCGCCTGGCAGTTGTAGCCCACGAACAGGTCGAGCCCCTTCGCGTTCGGGTCGCCCGTGCTGCCGACCGGTCCGAGGCCCCACTTCCCCATCGCTGCGGTCGCATACCCGTGCTGACGAAAGTGCTGGGGCAGCGTGAGCACCTGTTCCGAGAGAGGGTGCTGGCCTTCTTCAAACTCGGGGAACAGTTTCTTCGCCTGCTGGTTCCCGCGGATCTCGGCGTGACCGCTGTGTTTGCCCGTCAGCAAGACACAGCGCGACGGGGCGCAGACCGGGGCACCGCTGTAATGCTGTGTGAACCGCATTCCCTGGGCGGCGAGTCGGTCGATGTTGGGAGTGGGAATTTTTTGTTGCCCGTAAGGCCCGGTCTCGGCCCAGCCCAGGTCATCGGCGAGAATGAACACGACATTCCGGCGCGGGGGAGCGGTGGGCTCGGCTTGTGCCCAAAGCGACGAAGTCAGCCCCACGAGGCAGCCAATCCAGAGGGCGACCTTAAAGAACAGCGCACACCAGGCTTGCGAGGCGGCTACTCGCTGCGGAACGCGGGATCGGGCGGGGCAGACACTGGGCAGGTTGAGCATGCGCGCGAACTTGGTGAGAACTGAGTGAGAGAGGTGGCGTCGGCCTGGGGCGATTAATCCGCGAGGGAAGAATTCGATGGGGCTCGAAACGAGCGGCCACGGCAGGGGTTCAGCACGCGACCGGTGGGCCGGGAGGCGTTCAGGGAAACTCGAGCCGCATGACCTCGGGTCGGGACCAGCGGGAGGGGCGGTGGTGGACCGCGATGCGTTCTTCACCGGTCCGCCCGACCGTCTCGGCATCGGCGATCGATTCCCCGCGGGTCAGGATGTAGTTGGACAGATCGAGGCAGAAGTCGTAGAGCTCGGACGCGGGCCACGGGCAGCGTTCGCACTCCAGTTCCATCAATCCGAAGGCTGCGAGCCCGGTCGTCGCCAGGTCGCAGGTGCGGTCCTCGTTCAGCATCACGCGGAAGTCGATCCACAGGAACGGGGCCAGCGTGCTGGCGTTCAGCCCCTCGGCGGCGGTGCAAAACGCGGCGGCCTCGTGGACCATCCGTCCCCCGCCCCAGTACACCCCCGTCGCGGCACTGTGCTGCGCGACCGAGGCGACCAGGTGCGTCAGCACCGCGTGACGCTGCAGGATCGACCCCGCGTCTCCCATCAGCACGCACAGGAAGTGGTGGCTGTGGTCGCGCAACGCCTCCTCGGCGTCGGGCCACCACCAGGCGGTCTGGCAGGGGCCCTCGAGGTCGCTCCACGGATACCCCCGGGGCATGCCCGCCACAATCGCCCGATTGCCCTCGACCTCGAACATGTAGACCGCCTGCTCGCCCTCGGTCGGTTCCTTGGGGTCGGGAATCTCGATCGCTCCCAGCTCGGGCAGCCGGTCGCGCAGCGTCTGGACAATTTCAGCGACCGGGGCGAGCCGCGAAGAACGGGCGAGGACGGCGGCCAGCAAGACTTCCTGGGCGTCGGCGTCGTCCGCAGAGCGCGCGGCATGGATCATGAGTTTTCCGTGGGCCAGGGGGCAGGAAGGGAGCGAGCCTGTGTGCGGCCGATGATAACGCCTGCCGGCCAGCGCGGCCAAAGCGCGCGCACGCCACGGGCTCTTGCCCCGGTTGATGCGAGGCGTCCAGGCTCAAGCCCGCCCGGGCGCAGCCCCTGGCGAGGACCTGGGGTGCCCCGCCCCGGCGGGATCGGACAGTGGGTGCATGCACTGGCGGAAGTCCCTGGGTGCGAGTGCACTGGCGGGAATGCATTGGCGCGAGTGCACTGGCGCGAGTGCCCTCGCGGGAAAGAGCCTCAGGAAGCTGCCAGCCCCAGCCAGTGGGCGATTGAGGGAATCCGCCGGAACAGCAGTCGCTCGAGCAGCCAGACCACCAGCAGCGACAACCCAAACAGGGGCAACCACAGGCTGAGCAGCAGCACGACACCCAGCAGGGGAGCGGTGGCCCTGGGGGCGGTCAGTGCCGCTGGGGCCCCGAGTGTGCCCGGTGCCCGCCGGCGCCACCACATCACCCCCGCACTCACGCAGACCAGCACCAGCCCCCACGCCGTCGCCAAGGCCAACGCCACATTCGCCCAGCCAAACAACTGGCCCTCATGAGCGGCGATTCCGTAGCCCATGAGGCGATCGATCCAATGCCGATCGGTGAAATTCTGCCGACTGGCGATCTCGCCCGTGTCACCCCGCACCCGCAGATCGGCCCGCAGCGGACGATTCTGGGCGTTCGACTTCGCCGACCACTCGCTCCCGGCGCGCGTCGGGGGGGTGATCTGCACCGGGGGGGCCAGTTGCGCTGCGCGAACTGCCGCCACCACGCGATCGAGTTCCGCCCAGTCGACCGGTGGTCGCTCTCCCTGGCCCCGCGCGCGACGGGCCCCGCCCCCATGCTGATGCTCGCCTCCTCCGGAGCCACCCGCTGTGGCGGCGCTCCCCCCACCGGGCATCGAACCGCGACTGGCTCCCGCCCCGCCCGGGCCTCTGCCTCCCCCCCGCTCGCCACTGGTGGACCAATCTTGCCGGGCCACGGCGGTCCCGGTCCAGGCCCGCACCTGTTTGAAGTAGCCTCCCCAGAACTTGGCCCACGGCAGTCCGGTCGTGAGCAAAAACAGGGCCAGCAGTGAGACCCACACGCCTGTCACCGCATGCAGGTCGCGCCAGAAGAGGCGCTGGCCCTGGTTGAGCCGCGGGTAGACCACTCCCGCCAGCCGCGCCGGCCTGGGCCACCACAGCACCAGTCCCGTCAGCAGCAGCACGATGGTCCAGCACGAAGCGAGTTCCACCACGTGCGAGCCGTTCTCTCCCAGCCACAGTTCGCCATGCAGCCGAAAGACCTGCCGCATCAGCCGCTCATCTTCGACCACATTGGCCAGCACCCGATACGGCTCACCCGGTTCGACATAGACCCGCCGCGCCCCGGCAGCGGTGTCGAGAATGACCCGACTGGCGGGACGGTTCTCTCCGGGCAGTTCGTAGGTGGCGAATTCACTGCCCGGTATCGCGGCGAGCGCGGCCTGCACCTGGGCCGAGGGGAGCCCGGGGGTCACACTCGCGGCGGCCACATCGTGGGGGCGATCGATCCAGGCCTCCAACTGCGGCTTGAAGAGATAAATTGACCCACTGATCGACAGCACAAGCACCACGGGGAGGCAGCAGATGCCAGCGTAGAAATGCCACCGCCACAGCGTGCGGTAGTCGGGCCAAAGAGAGGCCCGGCGGGAAACCGGGGAGTCGGCTGAGCTGGCCTGGGCGGCCGGGTTGGGCCCCGTGGTTGTGGTGGAATTCACGTTCATGAAGTGGCGTCGTTCGCGGCGAAACGGGAAGTGGGGGTGGAACGTGTGGAGTGGTGGGAGTGCGGTTGGAACCGGCGGGTCAGCAGGCGGCGGGTCAAGAAGCGGCTGGTCAAGAAGCGGCGGGTCAAGAAGCGGCGGGTCAAGAAGCGGCGGGGTCCGCGAATGGAATTGAGGGCCGCTTGTGCCGGGGACCGCAGCGCGGGGTCGACCCTAGAACTCGCCGATCGGTTCGTTCCCGGCACAACTGTGCAGACCGCGACACACCCCGACGTCGAGGGAGTCTGAGAGGAAGCGGACGGCTCCATCGCCCAGCAGCACGTTCGCCCCACCACTGTGGAAACTGCGGGGGGCGAAGAAGCCGGTGAAGTGCACCACCACATCGGGAATGCGACTGTTGGGGGGGAGATAGCCGTTGGTGAGGGTGTTGCAGGCACTGGCCTGGGCCCAAGACAGCCCGCGGCCGCGCATCGCGTTACTGGTGGCTCCCCGCCACGCGGTCATGGTGGGCCAGACCGTGTCGAGCGCAGGGTTGGCGATCATCCCGTTGGCGTTGCTGAAGCCCCCCCAGGGGGACCCGCTCGCCGCCAGCCCGGGAACGGCCTGCCGGGCGGAATTCACCCCGCTCGAGCCGTTGAGTGTGTACTGGTAGGGGAACTGGGGCAGGGTCCCTGCCGCGAGGGTCATGTCGGAACCGATGCTGCGGACCGACTCGCTCAGGACGACGGTGTTGGAGAGACCATCGCGCACATCGGCGAATCGCACGTATGAGTTTTCGTAGACGATTCCATCGGTCGCCCAGCGGAGGTCGTACTTGGTGTCCTTGCCACTGCCAAAGCTGAGCATGTAGTTGTTTCCCCCCATAAGAGAACCCACCGTTCCCCTGCTGGATCCTGGGGGCCGGGTCACTGGGGCAGAGGAAGCTGGGGATGGGCTTGGCGAACGCTTCGACAAACAGGGGGTTGGGAACCAGGTTGTTGAACGGCCCGAGGAATGCCGGTTGCTTGAAGTCGAGCAGGTTTTGCAGGTTTGCCTGGTCGAGATGGGGCAGCATGCGGGCGATGGCCGAGAACCCCTGCGTGTTGGGCAGGTAGTTCTGCGCGTTGGTCATGGGGAGCCCCTGGTAGAGGCCCTCGTAGTTGTGCAGCGCCAGGCCGAGTTGCTTGAGATTGTTTTTGCACTGCGTCCGGCGGGCCGCCTCGCGGGCCTGCTGCACGGCTGGCAACAGCAGGGACACCAGGATGCCAATGATCGCAATGACCACCAGCAGCTCAATGAGGGTGAAGCCGCGACGCCGTGGCCGACCAAGACCAGGTCGAAGACTCATGTGTGTGACAGGCATGGAAGGGACCGCGTGAATGGAGGGAAGCTGGTGGTGGCGCCGTCGCGGCGCTGGGGAGGGAACTGTTTCGAGGCCGAGGGGGCGGTGTACGGCAATTGCCGGGGCCGATGAGACGCAACCGCCTGCAGGGGCCGCTGCGTCACTCTTCGCCGCGCGGTGAACGGTCGCGGTCGGGGAAGTTGCCCGCAGGGGAGCGCGGCCGGGGCCCGGGGCCGAGAGGCCGGAGGAGTCCAGCGGGGCGGCATGGGGTCACACGCTGTGCACGGTGCAGTTGGGCTCGCGTTGTGGAGAACGAGCCGAATGGCCGCCACAGCGTGTGAGCGCATGCCGACACCGCGGGGGCCACGGGGGCCCAGCACCGGCGTAACGGCCTCAACACGCCAGACAGCGCCGACGATGGGGTCGGCGGGGCGGAGGCTAGCCGAGCTTGGGGGGAGGAATTGGCGGCGCGCGCTCGGGTCGGGGCTGGCGATCGGACACCATCCGTCCCGCCACGCCCGAGACCAGCAGGCGGACACCCGCAATCAGCACTGGTGCGGCCAGCGACACCGGTGGTGGCACAACTTCCCACGACTCGCCCTGGCACGACGCTCGCGAGAGGGTCAAGAGCCCGGTGGTCGTCCGTTCTTGTTCGGCGTCACCGTCAGCCACAGGCTGGGCGGCCTCAGCGCTGGCTGACAGCGACTCATTGCCCGGCGTGGAATGTTTTGCCTGGTCGCCAGCTCGATCAGCGGGCGTGCCCGCGACGACCCAAGCCGAAAGGTCGCAGAGCGAGCGGTTCGGATCTGCGAGAGATTCCTCGGACGCATTGTGCTCGACCAGGGCGGATTCGACGGTGGTTGCCACCGGTTGGATGCTGTTGAAGGCACTCGCACCGAGTGGCACTTCCAAGTCGGCGGTGGCGACGCTGTGAGCCGGGCCCTTTACCGGCCGCTGGGCGCAGCAAGCCTTGCCTGGGGTCGTCGACCGGCTCGCAGCGGTTCGCTTGGAAACCGCTCGCTCGGCGCCGGCCCGGGCGAGTTGGTTGCCTGCCAGCTTCGGTGCCGGGCTCAGTGGCTTGGCAGGGCGAGGCCCGGCCGCACAACAGCAGCGGTCGGCACACAACCCCGCCGCACAGCCACAGAGGCGACCCGTGCAGCCCGGTCGACCACCCTCTGCCATGGTGCGCAGGCTCTGGGGGACCGGCCAGGGAACTTGCCCCGCCAGCCAGCCGCACAGCAGCAACCAGGTCAGCATTCGCCAACCAAGGCTGCCGCGAGTCACCAGCGCTCCACCAATCATCCGGTTCGTCCAAGTCCCACGCGTGGGGGACTGATCCCACCGGCTCGTTCTCCACACCAGCAGTTTAAGGGGCGCTTGCCTCGGGGCTCAACTGTGTCGACACAGATTTGTCAGTTCCCGGGAGAAAATTCACAGGTTTCTCGTCAATAGAAATGTCACAGTCCCCCGCGGCGGCAGAGAGGCCAGCAACCGCGCGTATGGGCTTGGCCAACGGCGTGTCGAACGAAGGCTGGCGTGGTGAACAGCGTGGCCAAAAGTCCGGGTTGCGGCGCCGTCCGGGGGCGGACCACAGGGCTGACTTCAAGCGGATTCGGTGGCACCCGATTTGACGGCGTGCTGCGGCGCGATTGCGCGCCCGCGATCCCTGTGCGCGGGCCGGAGCCTTCAATCGAACGCCATCGGCAATTGTGCGGAAGGTCGCTGTGCCGGGGTTACTGGTCTTCGTCTTCGGGGGTGGCTTCCGCCTCGGCGGCGGGATCTTCGTCCGAACTCTCTTCGGCGTTCATCTCGCCTTCCGCATCAGCCGCCTTGGCTTCGGGCTTGTCGGTCGAGATGGTGGGGGAGAGTGGCTGCATCTGCGGTCGCTGGTGCAGCGTGGGGAACTCGCGCGACTGCTCCCGCAGGGCGCAGATGAAGCCCGACTCGGTTCCGAGATAGATCCGGTCACTGACGGTGTTGGTCAGCCGCTGGGTGAAGGCGTTCAGCGGGAGCGTTCCCAGCGGGTCGCCGGTCTCACGGTTCAACACCAGCATGTTGTTGCGGGTGTCGACCACATACAGCCGCTTGGGAGAGGCGGAGAGAAAACTCTTGACCCCCGCGCGTGTCCACAACCGTTCGCCCGTCCGGGCATTGGCCTTGTACAT
>CAIUHT010000930.1 GCA_903898975.1 uncultured Planctomycetaceae bacterium | reverse complement strand
TGCAGATCACCGACAACGCGATTTCGTCGGCGACCGCCTGGAAAGAGTTCCCGGGCATTTTCCGCTGTTTCCCGGCGGGCAGTCCGAAGGCGGCGGCGACCGTCTTCGCCCGGGTCGCCGACCCCCGTGCCGCCGAAAACCCGGTGCTGCTCGCCTCGCAGTTCTACGGCGCCGGCCGGGTGCTGTACCTGGGCAGTGCCGAGATGTGGCGGTTGCGGTCGCTCGACGAGGCGTATTACGAGCGGTTCTGGATCAAGCTGTTGCGGGAAGTGGGGCAAGGCCGGCTGTTGCGGGGGACCAACCGCGGGCTGCTGCTGCTCGAGAAGACGCAGTATCCCCTGGGGGCAACCGTCCCGCTGCGGGCCCGACTGCTCGACCCGCGATTCCAGGACTATGTCGCCGACCAGGTGAACCTCGAGCTGATCGATCCCAAGGGGAAGCCGCGCGTCCCCCCGCTGACGCTGCTGTCCGACAAGACGCGGCCGGGCCAATACACCGGCAGCTTTGTGGCGGCTCAACCGGGAACCTACCGGCTGGAACTGGCGATTCCCGAGTCGGAGGACATTCTGCGGGGGAGCGTGTCGGTCCGGTTGCCGAACCTGGAGTTCGAGCATCCCGAGCAGAACGAAACCCTGCTCAGGCGGCTGGCGCGGACGGAGACGGGGGGCGTGTACCTGACGCTCGATCAGGCGGCGAAGGAACTCCCAACCCTGCTCCCCGACCGCTCGCAGGTCCGGGTGCAATACGACCAGCCGCGTTCCCTCTGGGACCGCCAGTGGGTCATGTACACCCTCGCGACTCTGCTGGGCCTCGAGTGGCTGACGCGCAAGCTCCTGAAGCTGGCCTAGCCCGCCAAGCCAACGTCCAGCAAACAGATCACCGGGAGGGCGAGGTTCCACCCGAGCCGCGCTGCGTTCCCAGCCAACAAAAAGCTCCCACGGGCGCCACAAAAACGCCTTCCCGGCAAACAGACCCGCAAGGAACGGGCCGCGCGAAACAGAGCGCGCAAATCCAAAGTCCAGCAATCAAACCACCGGGAGGGCGAGGTTCCACCCGAGCCGCGCTGCGTTCCCAGCCGAAAAAAAGCTCCCACGGGCGCGACGAAAACGCCTTGCCATAAAAGAGACCCGGGATTCTCCCGCACCGACTCCAAAAAAGCCATCGGTACCAACCCCAATCGAATCTCCCGCAATCCAAGCGCCACCAGCCCACACAGGCACAAGCCCTGAAGGGGCTTTCTATCCTGGCCCGGGGTAGCCACCGCAGGTGGATACCCCGGGTAGCGAAACAACATCATTTCCCCCCTCTCCCGCGCAACCCGCCTCGAGCAACAGCACCAACCCCGTCGCGGGAGAGGGGCCGGGGGTGAGGGAACAACAACTGACCCCCTCACCGCGCGAACTCCCGACACCCCGCACGCACCAACTCAGCCCCGGTGCCGGTTGAAAAGCGGCCCTCACCGGTCATGTTTCGGGCCCGCTGTGAGAATAGGACTCGTCAACGGGCTGCCAGAGTCTGAAAGCTTCTCACACGCAAGATCGTCGCCGACTCGCCCCTGTCGGGCGAAACGTCGAGCGATCCACAAGCCCAGTCGAGCACTGCGAAGTCGCGCTCTCCTCTGCCTGGTTCGCCCTTGAAGAATGACCCTGGAAACATCCGGCGTCCGCATGTCGGCTCACTCAACGAGGCCTTGAACCAGCGCTTGTCCCCAGCGGTCCATTGAGCCGGTCCCGATCAGCCGGGACGGCAAGGACCGCGCGATCGTCAATGTGATGCTCCCCTGGCTGTGGAAGAGGGTGAAGCACAAAGCGATCTATCTCAAGTCGCACGAAGGCGGAACCGATTGCTATGGCGGGTCGTATCCAGACCGCCACAACGCGGCTCACGACTCCTCCCTGCCTGTTCCCACCGATCGCCCTCCTCGGAGAGCCATCGCCAACACACTCCGCGAACGATCTCGCCGGCCAGTTTGGCAAGGCGCCCCCGGGGGTCCAAAAAACGGGGCTCCTCACGGTTTCCCGGAACCGGCTCGGGAGCAGTTCAAAAACCGGGCGCGGCTGACCACTGGGGCGACGTCTGGCTTGAGCGCCCGGCATGCTCACGACAGCGCGGCGATGCAGCCGTCACGGCTGCATCGTTGGTCTACCGGGACCGCACGGTCTCCCCGGATGGGTCGGGACCAACTCCAGCTTGACACCCAGCAGTGGCAAACTGACCGGCTCTCCTGCGTCGCCACAAGTCACCAGGTTGACTTCCTTCACTCTGTCTCAAAGAGGCCCCCCATGCACCTTCGAAC
>CAIUHT010000929.1 GCA_903898975.1 uncultured Planctomycetaceae bacterium | reverse complement strand
GCTCGAGGGAGCGGGGCTGCGGCGTCTGAGGACTGTGGTCGCTGACACTCTCTTGCCCGGTGGGTCGGCCCCGTGAGTGGCCAGGCCTGGCGCGATCGAGCCCTGCGAGTGCGTGGTGCGCAGATTCGCAGGGTCGGAGGAGTCGCTCATCGCGTGCGGTGTGGTGGTCGTTCCCGGTGGGTGAGCGTGATCGGTTTGCGTCGCGGTGGTCTGTCGTTGTGTTGGTCTGTTGTTCTTGTGTCACTTCTTCACCGGTGCCGGCGAGTCGTTCATGTCCCACACCATTCAGCGGATTGAAACCACGTGGGTCGAGTTGCCGTTGCGGCCCGTTCCCGCCCGCAACATGGTTCGCGAGATTCCCCATTGGACGCTGTTCGAGATTGTCGAAGTGACGCTCGCTTCGGGAGTCGTCGGCGTGGGGGAGACCATGGTGTATTACACCTGGGGGGCCTCGACCGTCACCGACGAAGCCCGGCAGCGGGTGATCGGGCGGCACCCGGCCGAGGTGATGTGGGATGACACCCTCGGAGCCGGGTTGCAGATTGCGCTGTTCGACGCAGCCGCGAAAATCCTGGATGTCCCCCTGCACCAGATGCTGGGGAAGCAGCATCGCGACCGCTGCCATATCTCGTGGTGGGATATTGATCTCCCGGCCGACGACTGGATCGCCGAGTGTCAACTGGCCCAGCAGCACGGCTACACCAGCTTCAAGACCAAGGGGCGGCCCTGGTTTGACCTGGTCGAAAACACTCGCAAGCTGTGTGCCACGCTCCCGCCGCATTTCGAAGTCGATATGGACTTCAACGGGTTTGGGATCGACACCGCCCATTGCACCCGGCTGTTGAAAGAGCTGGAGCAGTTCCCGAACGTGGTGATGTTCGAGAGCCCGATTCCGCACAGTGACGCGGCGGGGTACAAGTTTCTGAGGCAGCACACGCACGTCCCGCTGTCGATGCACACCGCGCAGCACTTTGGCGAGACCCCCATCGAGGTGGCGATTCGCGAAGAGCTGGTCGATGGCTTTGTGCTGACGGGTGGGGCGACCAAGATTCAGCGCGAGGCGCTGGTCTGCCAGGTGCACAATCGGGCGTTCTTTCTGCAAATTGTGGGGACAAAAATCGCCGCGGCATTCGCCCTGCACCTGGGGGCGGTGCTCGAGAATGCCCGCTGGCCGTCGGTCAACTGCCACCAGCTGTATGAACGGGACTGCGTGGCGACGCCACTCCCGGTGCTGAACGGACTGGCCCCCGTTCCCCGGGGGCCCGGGCTGGGGATTGAACTCGACCGCGAGGCGATCGAGCGGTTCCGGTGCGAGCCCAAGGCCAAGCCGTTTCCGTATCCCGAGCTGCTGCTGGCCATCAGGTGGCCGTCGGGAAGCACCACCTATTACAACCACTGCTTCCAGTACTGGGCCGACTGGCACGCGGGCCGCCTCCCATTCTTTCCGAGGGGAGTCAATCTCGAACGGATCCCGAACGATGGTTCGGCGGCCTGGCGCGACCTGTTCCAGCGGGCCCAGCAGGGAGCCGTGCATTCGGCGGAAGCGCCGTTCTGAGTGAACGTTCGACGGCAGTACGCGGCTCAGGCTGGAAACGCGACCCGACAACTGTTCGTCTTGGGGGCGGGCCTGGCTGAACGGTTCCGCTCCGCCTGCGGGAGCGTCTCACAGCCGGTGGCCCTAAGCCTCAGGAAGCGGTTCCCCTTCGCTCGCGCGGCGAAGTTCCTCGAGCGGGTCGGACCGTGCCGGACGTTCTTGCGTGTCGATGGGGTCGTCGGCTTCCGGGGAATCGTCGGTTGTGGCGTCGGCACTCGCAGCGGCCCCCTTGTGGTTCTCTGCTGCGTCGACCTCGGAGCCTGGCTCGCTCTCTGACGGGTTCGGTCCCGTCACTCCCAGTTGCTCCATCCGACGCAGCAGGCGCGGGCGGTGGATGCCCAGCAATGCGGCGGCCCGCGATTTGTTGTTGCGGGTTCGTCGCAGGGCCAGTTCCAGCAGCTTCCGCTCGGCTTCTCCCAGGATCCGATCGAGATTGAGGTCGGGTTGCGGACGCGGGGCTGGGTGTGGGCGCTCATTGGTCGAGCGGAGCACAGCCGGCAGATCGCCGACCTGCACGACCGGGCCCGACGCCGCGACGTGTGCGGCGTTCACCACCTGGAAGAGTTCATCGAGATTGCCGGGCCACGGCCACGCCGCCAGCTGGGCCAGCGCCTGCGGGTCGAACCCCGAGCGATGCGGGGCTTGCCGGAGATTGAGATCTTCGAGAAACCCCTGGGCCAGCAGGGGGAGGTCTGCGGGGCGCTGCCGCAGTGGCGGAAGTTCGATGACCAGCGGAGAAAGTGCCGCGAGCAGATCGCCACGAACCCGGTCGGAGCGTTCCAGTTCATCGAGCCGCAGTGTCGAGGCGGCGAGCACGCGGAGAGTGCTGGCCGGCCCTTGGGACGCACTGTGCTCGAGGTGCTGGACCAGCCGCTGCTGCAGGTCGCGGGGCAGTTCTTCGATCGCCGAGAGAAACAGGGTGCCCGGGCCCGGACCGGTGGAGGAGGCTGCCTTGGGCCCCCGCGATGTGGGGACTTCGTGCAGCAGTCGGGCGAGCAGTCCGGCCAGCTCCTCGGCGGGGAGGCGGCGACAGTCGAGCGGAACGAACCACTGCGACTTACCGGGCCCGGTGGAATGGATGACGCGGGCGAGATGTTCCCGCCCTGTGCCCGGTTCTCCGATCAGCAGTGCCGAGGTGCCTGTCTGGGCGGCGAGTTCGACCTGGACCAGCACCCGTCGCATGGCCTGCCCGACCGCGACCACCGAGTTCCTGGCAAATCGCGTCCGGAGTGTGCCGCGGAGGGCCGACAGCTCGGCATGCAGTCGATGCACGGGCGAGAGGGGGTCGGGTCCGGGGGCGCGGTCGGCTTCGACCAGGCAGCCCAGCACGCCGGTCACAGAGCCGGTCTCGGAGAGCAGCGGGGTGAATCTTGCCAGGCGGGTGAGCGTTTCGCCCGTCGAGCAGACCACCTGCACGGGCAAGGTGAGGTGTTGTCCGCTGAAGACCTCGGGGGGTGGGGCCAGGCTGCCAGCGAGCGCGGCGGGCCCCGACTCCCTGGGGGTGGTCGAGTAGAGGCAGACCTCACCGACCACATCGGGGGCCTTCCACCCGGTCAATTCCTGGCACCCCGTGTTGAAGACCCGAATGCGGCGATCGGCATCGAGCACAAACAGCGGTGTCCGTGAAGTTCCCAGCCAGACGGCGAGGTTCGACAGCGGTTTGGGGCGGCGGGGCATGGGCGAAGGCTCTCGGCGGACAGAGTCTGCATTCTAATGCCCCGGGGAGACCAGCTGGGAACCCGAGGGCAATCGCAAGCCCATTCCGCGACGACCTGCCACGGCGGCCAGCGGGCCCCCGTGGGCTAGCGCTGGACCCGCCCTGAGCCGCCGCCTTTCATCAGCCCTTCGATCTCGGCCCGGGTCGCGTAGTTGAAGTCCCCCTTGATGCTGTGCTTCAGGCAGCTGGCGGCGACCGCGTAGGCGATGGCGGCCTGGGGCTGGTCGAGCCCGGGAGTGTTCAGGGCGAAGATCAACGCCCCGGCGAACGAATCGCCCGCACCCACCCGGTCGACAATGTTGTGGATCTCGTACGGCTCGTACCGTCCCTCGGCGTTGTTGGGGGCGGTGTGCAGTTGCCGACCGGCGGCGTCGTACAGCAACGCTCCCCAGTTGTTGTGGCTGGCCGAGTGGCTTTCCCGCAGCGTGATGGCGACCCGACTGACGTTGGGAAACTGCCGCACAATCTCTTGCGCCACGTGCGTGTACCCCTGCAGGTCAATCTCCCCCGCCTCGACGTTGCTGTGCGGGGCCGAGATGCCCAGGCACATGTCGGCATCCTCCTCGTTGGCAATCACCAGGTCGACCGACTTGACCAGCTCGCGCATGGTCTGCCGGGCGAGATCGACCGGGCCGACGCCCGACCGCCACCGCCACAGTTTCTTGCGGAAGTTGAGATCGCACGAGACGGGAATCTTGCGGGACCGGGCGGTGGCGACCGCCCGTAACGCCGACTCGGCGGCCCGCTCGCTGATGGCGGGGGTGATGCCGGTGATGTGAAACCACGTCGCCCCGGCGAAGATCTGGTCCCAGGGATAATCCTCGGGACCGGCGAGCGAGATGCTGCTGAAATCGCGGTCGTAGGTCACGGTGCCGGCCCGCTGATTGGCCCCGGTCTCGACGAAATAGACGCCGAACCGGCCCGTCTTGGAACGCTGGATCAGGCGATGATCGACCCCCAGCTTGCGGACCTCGTTGACGAAGGCGTCGGTGATG
>CAIUHT010000928.1 GCA_903898975.1 uncultured Planctomycetaceae bacterium | reverse complement strand
GGCGTGGGTGGCGTGGGTGGCGTGGTCGGTCCTGGAGAGCGTCGGCTGCGTGAGGCATTGAAGCAGTCGCTTGATCCGCTGCAGTTCGGGTTGCAGTTCCAGCCTGTGAAGGCCCAGGGGTTGCGGGCGGCAGCGGGAACGACCGACTTTGGAGGGCTGTTCCTGGGCTTCAGCCTGTTTCTCATCCTGGCGGCGGCGATCCTGATCAGCCTGTTGTTTCGCCTGGGACTCGACAGCCGCGGTCGCCAGGTGGGGGTGTTGCTGGCGACCGGACTGGGAACTCCCCGCGTGCGGCGCTGGCTGCTGCTCGAGGCGTCGCTGCTGGCGGTCCTGGGGGGGCTGCTGGGAGCGTGGGCGGGGGTGGCTTACGCCCGGCTGATGGTGCATGGCCTGAAGACCTGGTGGGTGGGGGCGATTGGCACCCGGTTTCTTGATGTGTATGTCACTCCGACCGCCCTGCTGGGGGGAGTGGCGGTCGGGATTGGGGTCGCCATCGTGGCGATGCTGTCGGGATTGCGCGGGTTGACCCGGGTCGCACCTCGAGACCTGCTGGCGGGGCGGACGACCGCCAGCTTGTCGAGCGAGTCGCTGGCATCCCGTTCCCGTCGGTCCCTGCGGTGGGGGCTGGCCTGCTGGGTGCTGGCGGCGGTACTGAGTGCGGCGGTGCTGTTGCGGCTGATTCCCGATCGCGAGGCGACCGCCGGGCTGTCGATCGCGACGTTCGTCTTCTTCTTCGCCGGGATGCTCTCCCTGGCGGGGGGGCTGCTGGCGCTGGGGGGCTGGATCGACTCGGACCGCGGGTTGGCGGTGGGGGGGCGGGGAGTGGCCGGGGCGGTGCGGTTGGGCTTCCGCAACGCCGCGCGGCACCGCACGCGCAGCCTGTTTTCAACGGCGCTGATTGCGGCGGCGACGTTCCTGATTGTGGCGATCGCGGCGGGGCACCGGAATCCGGCGGTCGAGACTCCCGACCGGTTGTCGGGGAACGGGGGGTTTGAGCTGGTTGCCGAGACCGACGTCCCAATCCTGCGTGATCTCAACACCAGCGAGGGGCGGTCGCAGTTGGGGCTGGATGATCCCGCCTCGACGGAGGTGCTGCGGAGCGTGCGGGAAGTGGTCCCGTTCCTGGTGAACCCGGGTGAGAACGCGAGTTGCCTCAACATTTACCGGACCACTCAGCCCACGATCTTGGGTGTCCCCGAACGGATGCTCGACCGGGGGGGCTTCAAGTTCGCCGACACGCCCGGGGCCGAGCCGTGGCGGTTGTTGGCGGACCGCGACCCCGACGGGGCAATTCCCGTGCTGGGGGACCTCAACACGCTGCAGTACAGCCTGCACCTGGGGATGAATGGCCGATTGTCGCTGCGGAGCGAGTCGGGGCAGGAGCAGGTGGTGCGGGTGGCGGGGATGCTGGATGGCAGCGTGTTTCAAGGAGTGCTGCTGATGCACGAGACGCACTTTCGCGAGCTGTTCCCTGCGCGGGTCGGGGCGCAGTACCTGCTGGTCGATGTGGATCGGTCAACAGCGGGGGCGGCGGCAGGGCCGGGGTCTGCGGGGCCGCGTTCTGCGGGGCCAGGAGCCGCGGTTGTCCCGGGCGCTGGAACAGCCCCGGGGCGGGCGGTGTCGGAGCTGTTGGAGAGTCGAATTGCGGGGCTGGATGCCGAGCGGGTGGCCGATCGCCTCACCAGTTTCCTGGCGGTGCAGAACACGTATCTCTCGACCTTCCAGGCGCTGGGGGGGCTGGGGTTGCTGTTGGGCACTCTGGGGCTGGCGACGGTGATGTTGCGGAATGTGCTCGAGCGCCGGTCCGAGTTGGCGCTGCTACGGGCGGTGGGTCTGTCGCGGGGCAGGCTGGTGTGGGTGGTGCTGGCTGAAAACGCGCTGCTGCTGGGATGCGGCCTGGTGCTGGGGACGGTGTCGGCCCTGGTGGCGATGAGCCCGCACCTGGTGAAGACGGGGGCCGATTTTCCCCTCCGGCAGGTGGCGTGGCTGTTGCTGGCGGTGGGAGTCACCGGACTGCTGGCCGCCACGTGGGCGGCGCGGGCCGCCATCCGCACGCCGTTGGTCTCCAGCCTCCGCTCGGAGTGATGCAACCCGGGCTGGCTTTCGATACCATGCGGGCTCTGTGGTGAGCCCTGAGGCGCCGGGGACGAACCACCAGGCTCATCCGCGGCAGACGCTCCGCCCTCGATCGATCAACGCAGTCGGAACAACCCATGAAACTCCCGATTTTCTTTGGCCTCGCCACCGCTCTGTTCTGGGGAATGTACGGTCCGGTGCTGGCCGACTCTCGCGGGGATCTGAAGAGTCCTTTCAAGCCCTACCTGCTGATTGGCCTGGCCTACCTGCTGTGGGGCGTGGTGGGGGGCCTGGTGGGGATGTGGCAGAAGGGGGATGATTTTTCGTTCCCCAGCCACGGCACGTCCCTGGGTTTCATCGCCGGTTCACTGGGTGCCTTTGGCGCATTGACCCTGACGCTGGCGATGTACAACGGGGGCAAGCCGTACATCGTGATGCCGATTGTGTTTGGCGGGGCGGTTACCGTCTCGGCTCTCTTTTCGATCTGGAAAGAAGGGGGCTCGGCTCACATCAACCCGCTGCTGTACGTGGGAGTTGCCGGGGTCATCGCTTCGGCGGCACTCGTCGCCTACTGCACCCCGCATCCGGCCCCTGCCAAAGCCAAGCCTGCGGCGACCGCCACGGAGGCCCCGGTCTCCGAAGCGGACGCCGCGACACGATCTCCCCAGTAGTGGCCCGTGGTCCCGCCGGCCCGACTTGCTGTGGGGCTGGAAAGAGCGGGAACGCCAAAGCGCCCCAAAGCCACAACGCCGCGTCACAACTCCGCAAATTCGGGTCGCAGTGCGATCGATTCTGCGGGGGAAGTGGGCGGGCGTTTGTCGTGTCGCCTGCTGGCCGGTCGTTGATCTGCGCCCATGTGGTTTGATGAGACTGGAATGACTGAGGGTCGCCAGTGGGTTGGCCGGGCGACCGACGTGGCGGGCCCGGTTGCGGTGGGTGGGTTCCAACGGCCTTTTGCATCAGGGCCCGGTTTGGCGGGTCTGCCGCGAATTCAGGTGTCGAGATGAGCGGATTCGTGCCTCCCGATCCGATCGGCTTCATGAACATCGACAAGACCGACTTTCGGTCGATGTCGGTGCCGGAACTGGTGCGGTTCTTCGAAGTCGAAGGTTACGTGATCTTGCCGGGAATTCTCGGCCGGGCGCAGATCGACCGCATTCAGTCGGAATTGCGGGCGGCCGAGATGGGGCACACCAGCTACAGTGCGGCACAAACCCGCTCGACCGTGCAGCCCCAGTGGCTCTCGCGGGGCGTTGCCGAACTGATTGGCTTTCCCCCGGTGATGGAGTTTCTGCATACGCTGCTGGGGCCCGAGATTGTCTTCACTCGGGGGTTCTTCCAGCGGACTCTCCCCGGGTCGCCCGGGATCTCGCTGCACACCGATGGGCAGCCTCATGGCTCGAACCTGTTTGGTTACGAGGGGAGTTGTCCCCGGCTGCTGCGGGTGCTGTATTACCTGGACGAACTGACCACGACGCGGGCCCCGTTTCGCGTTCTGCCGCGATCGCACCTGTCGTTCCACGCCGAGGCGAGCCCGTACGTCCGCTATCACTCGCACCCCGAAGAATTGACGCTGGTGGTCCCGGCCGGTTCGGCGGTCATCATTCCGTCGCTGGTGTTGCACGGGAGCCATCCGAATCTCGACACGCAGCCAAGAGAGCTGGTGCAACTGGGATATCGCCCCGCCTGGGCTGGCCCGATCGCCCCGGTGGAGGAGTGGGATCCGGCGCTGGTGTCGCAGGCTCCCGAAGCGGCCCGACCCTACCTGAAGAGCTTGAACACTTCGGGGGCGCAATGGCAGCAGGAGCACAAGCCGGCCGGGATGCGTTTCGAGGCCCCGGCTCTCAACGTCAGCCGGTGGAATCGACCGGCGTCGTAGGCTGGTCCGCCAGGGGCCAGTTCGGTGCCAAGTCGAGCCGCGCGTAACCTGCGGGACTTGGCTGTTCAGTCGGTGCCCCAATCGCGGCCACCGGCCGTATCGGCCTTCGCTGTCGCCCCAGCGAACTGTGCAATGGGGGCGAACTGTGCAATGGGGGCGATCTGTGCGATGGGGGCGATCTGTGCGATGGGTGCGGCCCGGCGCG
>CAIUHT010000927.1 GCA_903898975.1 uncultured Planctomycetaceae bacterium | reverse complement strand
GATTGACAGCAAGGTAGCTGATAACGATTGGGACAGTGTGAGTGATGGACTGGAAAACAAATCACCACCCGAACGTCGGCACTGGGAGTGGCAGCGACTGCGGTACCTCAGCGATCGTAGTACGGAGGTGCGGTTCGATTCCCGTCTGAACGCGATCGCCGTCAATCCCCGCTCGCCGGCGAGTGATCCCTCACAGGCCGAACTTGCCGTTGCCGGTTCCGATGGCACCGCGTGGATTGTCCGGGGCATTGTTGAACGCCGTGCAGGGACCGCTCGAGACCTTTCAGCCAAGCCTCAACTGACACCGATGCTGCACACTGGCAAGCGTGTCAGCAATGCGGTTCTGTCGGATGTGGCTTGGTCACCCGACGGAAAGACTGTCGCAACTGTTCTGGCCAAACCTGAGGGGGATCAGCCCACAGTTTGCTTGTGGGATCCGCAAGGCGGTGCTCAATTGAAGCGCCAGATTGCCGTCGGCGAAACGCTCTCCAAGAGTCCTGTCACCGCCATCGCGTTCACTGCCGACTCGAGGCAGTTCGTCACTGGCTCTCTCGATGGGACCGTCACTTTGTGGTCGCTGGAGGCGGGCGAGCCGCGGCGACTGGGAAAACTGTTTGGCAAGGTCGAGGTTGTGGCTGCATCGTCGGACGTAAATCGCCCGCTGGTGGCTGCTGCTGGACGCGATCGCACCGTGCAGATCTGGGACGTGCCGCGCGGCAGCGATCGCCCTGGATCACCACGACTCTTTCTTGGCCATCGCCGCCCGATTCAGTCCTTAGCCTTCGCTCCTGGTAGCAACCTGCTGGCCAGCGGTGGTGAGGATCACTCCATTTTTGTGTTCGACGCCGCGTCGAATGATCTGCCGGCAAACTGGGGCGAAAAGAACCCGTTCACGAAGTACCAGGAACTCGAACGACATTCCGATACCATCCGCGGCCTGAGTTTTGGCTCGGCCGGTCAACTGTTGTCAGCCGGTCAGGACAACCTGCTTGTTCTGTGGGAGCGTCGCAACGGGGCTTGGGTTCCTTCCCAGACTTTCCGAGGGCATGGCCAGCCTGTTCAGGGCTGTGCTTTCGCCAGTGGGGGCTCTGCTGAGGGGGCGTCGAGATTCTTTAGTGCTGGCTTTGATCAGACGGTCAGGCTCTGGGATCCATCGACTTACGCCGCCGACTACGAGGAGTCGCCGCAGGCCCCCCTGGATGGCCATGACTCGGCGGTCTTGGGAATTGCGTTTTCGAAGGATGGACGTCGCCTTGTCACAGCCAGCAGCGATCATTCGGCACGCACATGGGATACCTGTAGTGGCCGAAGACTGGTGGAGCTGAAGGAGGGCCACGACTTTTTGGCGACGGCCGCCGTCTTCTCCCCCGATGGATTACTGATGGTCTCGGGAGCATTCGATACCACGACTCGGTTGTGGGATGTGCGGTCGGGTGTCCAGAAGTGTCAGCTCTCCAATACCGGCCGGAATCCAACTCTGGCGATTTCCCCCGATGGGAAGTTCTTGGTGACTGGTTCGGGGCAGGAACAGGTCTCAGGCAAACAGCAGGGCAAATCATTCGGTGCCAAGGTGTGGGATCTAACGTCGTTGCCTTCTGAGCCAACTCTTGGGGCGACTCCCATCCGATTTCTGCCGGGCCATGATGGCGAAGTTTCCGCAGTCGCTTTCAGCCCATCAGGAAAGTTCATGGCCGTGTGTGATGTTCGCGGGATTGTGAATGGTTGGAATGTTGAGGACTGGACCGCGGTTGATCTGGGCGCGAATGGACATACACGCCGGGTGAACTCCGCGGTGTTCTTGGATGACCGCCTTCTTGCAACCGCGAGTGAGGACAAGCGAGTCATCCTGTGGGACCTCACGACGGGGCGACCGTTGCTGGATCAGCGATTCGAGCATCCTGCTCCGGTCATCGATGTGGTGGCCGTTGCCGATGGGACCAAGCTGCTGACCGTTTGTCGCGACGGAAAGCTGCGAGCCTTTGATATGAAGTTGAGTGGCCCCCCCAAGGTCCTTTTTGAATCTCAGCCGGTGGGGGACAGGAGCCCAGAGATTCGAATTGCATTCGATCGATCAAATGGTCGGATGCTGATCGCTGAACTCCTGTCGCGAATCGTCCCGACCGAATCCGATCGGTTGCACGTCCTGCGTCTGGAGCAGGAACAGCCAGGCTTCGGAGCCGCCCCGCGATTCAACCGCCGGGTCAATTCCATCGTAGTGAAACCCGCCGGTGATTGGTTCCTCGCGTTGGAGGGGCGGCAGGTCACGATGCTTGCGTTGGAGGAGGGCGTGGCACCGCGACGGTTTGGAAGATCGGGGCTCGTCAATTCGGCGGAGTTCTCTCCGGACAATCAATGGATTGTGACAGCCACGACTGATGGAACTCTCCGAGTCTGGGACGCTGCGACGGGACAGAATCGCAAGGTGCTGCGTGGCGTCAGCCGAAAGGACTCGACAACTCTGTCGGATGAGGAAAAGGGCAAGCTTGGTCATACCGACTCGGTGAATTCCGCCAACTTCATCGATGATCGGCAGTTGCTGACCGCAGGGAGTGATGGCCAGATTCTGCTGTGGAACGTCGAGACTGGTGAAATCGTACGACGCTTTGCACCTTTGAAGAATGCAGATGGCACCGCCGTCTCGATTCTGCGGGCGACGCTTGCCCCGGGCAATTCCGGATGGATCGCAGCTTGTGGGGCCGATGCGCGAGCGTATTTGTGGGGGCCTGACGGGCAACTGGTCTCACAGTCCGACCCTCATCCGTCGCCGCTGACGGCTCTGGATTTCAGCGAGGACGGCTCATTGTTGGCCCTGGGAACGCAGCAGGGGCGGATCTACCTGATGTCAGTCGACAAGGCCGGTAAAATGACACCTGCTGTGCTTTCGAATTCCCAAACTGCGGAGGTCGCCGGCGACAACGCTGACGCCCGCTTGGCAGGGACGAATTACCTGACCGCACATCCCGGGTCCATCAACGACCTGGAGTTCCTGCCTCAACATTGGGGAGAGACAGAATTTCCGAAGTCCGCCGGCCTTCGGTTGGCGAGCGGGAGTTCGGACAGCACAGTCAAATTGTGGAGCATCATTGAGAAGTCTGCTTTCCAGGATCCTCCATCTAATGGTGAACAGCCCCAGGTGGAAGCCTCCGGACTGCTGGCCCGTGAGGTCCTGACACTGCGGGATCTTGCGAGGCCGGTGACCTCGCTTGCGGTTTCGCTTGACGGCAAGTCATTGGCAGCCGGGGCAAACGATGGCTCGGTGGTGATCTGGCGCTCCGACACGACGGACTGTCAGAAGACCGATGGGCGAGCAGCTCCCGCCGCAAGCCGAGCGCCGGTCCGGAAGATCAAGGCGTCGTGATCGCCCCACCGACTACTCGCCTGTACCGGCTCGGCGACCTTGGGGAGATTGGCCGGTATCACCCTGTTCCTCGTTTCACAAGCTTTAAGGACTCAACGAATGGCGAAGATCAAGGCCAACCTCGCAAACCGTAATACCAAGGTCTCGGGGAAGAAGATGGCCAAGAAGGTGATCAAGAAGGCGAACAAGAAAGCCAGTCGTCGCAAATCCGGTTGACTGTCTGCGGCTGTGTCAGTCGGTGCCACGATTTTCAGAATTGCAAACGGGGATCGTAAGTCTCACAGAGTGAGTTTGTCCCCGTTTGTTTTTTCTGAATGCTTGGATGTAAGTGGCCCATGCTTCGAGCGATTGTGGGGCCAAATTTATTCGAAATCGGAGGTCTTCGCAGTTTGGCGATTTGATGGTTCATATTGAATTCATGTCTTAGATGAACGATTGAAGGTCCAGTGGTTTTTGCCTTGTTCGCTTCAGTAATCGGTTCGAAAAAAGCAGCTCGCAAATTGAATTGGGGATCTATTCAATTGTTGCTTCGATTTAAATTGGTCGCGGCTTTGCTGAGATGATTTCGGATCTGCTTCGCGATCAATCTGTTTCAACGCTTCAGAAGTCATTGGGAGCAGACTAGATCCCTCGCGGCTCAGCGTTAAGAAGTTGTGCGAACACGTAGCCTCTACAAGTTCAGACGACACCGTGATCTCTTGATCATTAGGGCAATTCCGTTCTGGTAAAATCCAAGTGTCAAGGGGGGCCGTGCTCATAGCCGCTGAGATTGCTGCTGCAACCCGTCTTCAGAATTCTGTGCACGAATACAAATGGATTGCTGTCAGCCCTCAGCAATCTGGGCGGGCGCAGGCTAACGATCAGAACTGTCTTCGACGTGAGGATGGTTTCCCTCGTGGTGGTCCATCTTTTGCAGGCTGTGGGGTGGCTCCTCAACTAAAGCGGTGTCTCGGTGCGTCAGGAGGTCGCGTGCCGCGTCGTGGCGTGATCTGACGCCAGGTTGCGGAAAGATTCCACCAAGCACGATAAGCGTCGCCAGGCTAAGCACAACCCATTTTTCCCTGGGCAGGAGCTGCAGTGAGACTGCGGTGGTTGTGGCGGGGCCCGCAAAGACCTGGAAGAACGAGCGGATGATTGCCACACCATTGAGGGCCGAGGCGACGACGACGGCCGCACCCGAAAACGGATAGGCCTCTACCACACCATCGAAGAGTAGTTCTGTCCCCACAAAACCAATTGTTCCCGGAAAGCCGACACACGCAAGGCCGGTCAATGCGAAGGCGATGGCGAGTAGCGGAGCGCTGGAGTAAAGCCCGCCCAAGCGGGATAGATCTATCCGTCCTCGTCGTGATTCGACCGCACGCAACGTGAGGGCGAACGCGCCCAGCGACAATCCCACCGAAAGCCAGAGACACAGTGCTCCGGTCAATCCCAGTTCGGTCACCATTTCGAGTCCGACAAGGACGAGTGCCGAGTGGCTCAGGAACAGGCAGCTGAAGAAGCGACGGCCTTCGCGTTGCACAACGGCCAATCCACCGCAGTAGAGTGCCGTAGCAACAGACAAAAGCGCGAGGCCGCGTAACATCCAGTCGGGAGCGATAGGTAGCACCAGCCGGACGCAGGCATAGGCGCCCAGCATCGGAGTCACAAAAAGAAGCGCCAATCCAAACGACGCCGTATCGAACAATTGCCCAACCCAAAGGTGAAAGGGAATAACGCCGCAACGGATCAAGACTGCCGCCAAAAGCGGCAAAGCCGCCCACCATTGGGTGAAGCGAGCCTGTCCCTCGTAGTCCTCTAGCCACTGCCCAAGAACCAGTAAAAGTGAAAACAGTCCCATGTGACACGCATAAAGGCGTGATGACTGCTGCCGAAAGCGTAATTCGCACAAAGGGACCATGGCGCCTGCAATGAGTAGTAGTACCACCCCCCACGGTTCCCTGCAGGCGAGGGTCGCCATAGTCAACGCCTCAAGAAGCAGTGCATGCGTGAACGAGAATCGTTGAAGCTTGCCGCGGGGCGTCACGAGGCTGGTGAACACCCAGAGCAGCGCTGCGAGGGGCAGCAGTGGAGCACTCAGTTGATCGAGAGAGAGCCAAGCCGCAGGCCACCCCGGAGTTCCCGCTGGAGGAGCGTCTGTTCCAGACGATACGAAGGCCCCCCAGGCGGCCAGGCCTGCCGCCAGGCAGACAGCAGACGAGTAGACGGCCACTCTGCGGGCACGAGAGGCGTCACGGATCCAGGCCGATAACACTGCCCCGAGGAGCGGTGCCAGAATTGCCACCAACAAGCTGGAGGTCGTATTCATTGCGACGGACTCCGGCTGGACGTGTTCGGATTCGAATCGGCCTCCAGCTGCGACTTTTCGAATCGGGCGGCGAGCTGCTTCTCCCAGCTATCAAATTGGCGGAATAGCTTCAGGAACGGGTCCACGAACGTGGCAATCAACCAGATATCGAGGCGTCCGCGAGTCAACGCGATTCGATAGGCTGGTGTCCGCCAGTCGGCTGGGATCCACGCGTCAATCTGACCGGAGAGTTTGGGCCTGTCGCTACCGCTAGCCGAAGTGGCGTTCTCGATAATCCGCTGATCGTGCAGGAATGTCGGAGCCCGTAGAAACTGGAGTGTGCGCCAGCATGCATGGCCCAAGATGTGTGCGAGGGGAAGGTAGCGGAATCCCATTCCGATCTCTGCGACGATAAGGCCCACCTGTGTCATTGAGGCGTAGGTGAGTGCGGACTTGATGTCTGTCTGTACCCGACCAACGATGACCGCATGGGCGGAGGTCAGCAGCCCGAGCGCCACGACCACGACACACAACAGTGGACTGGCATCCAGCAAGGGGCTGACCCGGAGTAACAGGTAGGCTCCCAGATGTACGGATAGGGCCCCGTAAAACACGGCACTTGATGGTGTTGGCCCTTCCATTGCGCGCGGCAACCATCCCGAGAAGGGGATCAATGCCGACTTTCCCGCAGCCGCCATGACCAGCAGTAATCCGACGATGGTCGCCCAGTCACTCGTCAACGCAGGCATCCCAACTGGCCAGTTGCCCTCGCTTTTAAAGAGCCGGTCAAAGTCCCCCTCACCGGTCAGGTGGTGCAGTGCCACAGAGGCCAGTAACAATGCCGCATCCGATACCCTGTAGACAGTCCAGACATGGAGTCCGTTGGTAACCGGGCCAAGTCGCTCATGGTAGAACGCCACGAGCAGGGCGGAACTCAGTCCCACCAGCTCCCAGCCAGCAAACAGGGTCTCGATTGTGCCTGCCAATGATGTCACAATCATGCCGAGCAGGAAAACAGAAAATAGCACGAAGAACCGGTTAAAACCCGGCTCGCGGTGAAGATAGCGGGCAGCAAAGGCACCAATCGTGCCACACAGCAGGAAGCTTAGGATCACAAATGGAACGGAGAGACGATCGAACACAAGCTTGAAGGCAAAGTGGTAGCCCGGGATCTCTACCCAGTTTCGTCCAACCAGCAATAGATGCGTTTCATCGGTCGAAAGCATCCATGTCAGGACTGAGATCGCCGCCAACAGCCCGGTCCAG
>CAIUHT010000926.1 GCA_903898975.1 uncultured Planctomycetaceae bacterium | reverse complement strand
CCTCCAGCAATCCCAACTCGCCCACCGCCCGCGACGCCGCCTCGCGGACGTCTGCGTGGTCATCCTCCAACGCCCCCAGCAATCCCGTCCGCACCCGGGTCGCCGTGGCAACTCCCAGTTGCCTCAAGGCCTCGACCGCTGCCAGCCGCACTTCGTGCCCAGCATCCCCCAGCAACCCGGCAATCGCCACGGCATGCCGGCTCGCCCCTGCCTTCGCCAAGGCTCGAGCCGCCAGGCCCCGCAATTCCGCCAGATTGTGCGTCAAGAGTTTCGTCAACTTCTCCACCGCCTCTGGTCCCGAGACTCTGCCCAGCCCCACCAGGGCCGCCCGCTGCAACCCCACATCCCCCTCTCCCAAGGCCTCGGCCAAGGCCCCCGCCGCCGAGCGGTCCCCCAAGGCCCCCAGCGATTCCACAATCTTCTGCCGCTGCTCCCCCTTCGATTGCGGAAACAGCTTCAGCAGCGGCCGCACCGCAGCGGTGTCGCCAATTCGCCCCAGGGCCTCGATCGCCCCCAGGCGCCGAGGCTCAGACTCATCGGCCAACGCCTTGATCAGCAACGGAACGGCCGGCCGCCCCAGCCGCGCCAGGTTCTCCAGGGCCACCCCTCCCAATCGATTCCGCTCGATTGCCAGGTCCAGCAGCGCTCCCACCGCTCCCGGGTCCCCAATCAGCCCCAGCGAGTTCGCCGCCACCCGCCGGACATCCACATTGGTGTCTTCGCGGACCCGCTCGGCCAATGGCCCCAACGCCTGGACCGCTTTCAGCTTGCCCAACCCCGCCGCAGCCGCCTCACGCACCACCACCCATTCATCCGTCAAATCAACCAGCAATTCCGGAATGCAGCGCTCCCCTGCCTCGGCGACCCGCCTCTGAATCTCCCGCCGCCTGGAGTCGGCCGATTTCGCCGACCGCTTCCGCTTCCCTCTCTGCCCCATCATCCGAGTCCACCAATTCACGGCAGCCTCGGTTTTTCTGTCAACGCGTGCTCCGCCCCCCCGCTGTGACGCGGATGCCTTCGGCTCGCGATCCCCCTTCGAGGGCTCGCCCCCAGCGGCTGGCTTTCCGGGCTTCACCCCCGACCCACGCCGCGACTCCAGTGGCCGGCTTTCTCCGCCGGGGTCCACAGCGGGTGGCTCGGCCGGGCTGGTGGCCACTGGCCGGGGCCCCGACTTCCGTTCCAAAGATCGCGGCAACCTATCGCCCGATTCCCCCTCCGCCCCATCCATCTCGCCGGAATTCTGATCGCTCACTGGTCCACCCTGTGCCCGGTCCGGAGACAATCACACCTCAACGATCCAACCGCCCCTCGCCGCTCACATAGCCCACCCGCCCCGCAGCCAGTCTCGGCCCCAATCCTCATGTCAACTCGCAGGCCGGTGACCCCCAATGCAACGGACTCATCCAGTCCAACGGACTCACCCGGCTCAACGGGGTGCGGCCGCTGCCTCTGGTTTGGCAGGAGTGGTTTCGTCCGCGGGCAAAGTCGACTCGGGTTCAATCGCCGCCTCGCCGATCACAGCCGGATGTGCCGCTGGCGAATCGGATGACCTCTCTTCACCTCCCGCCTTCTCAACTCCTGCCTTCACTGCCCCACCGTGGTCTCCGGTATCTCGCGCCGAGGCGAACAGGCAACCGCTCAGCTGCACACGCCTGGGCCCGAGCTGCTCAAAGCTCCCCAAGACCCGCACGCGGCTCCCGACCGGGAATTCTCCCGCTTCCAGGCGAGCCTTGACCCCCTCCGCCAGGCGGCAGACCACCACCCACGAATCCCCCCCGTCGAGGTAGGCGATCGACTGAATCGGATCGACCGAAAGCAAATCTCCCGTCAGCCACAACCAGTTGTCGTCCGCCCGCGCCATCAGGTCGCGATCATCCTGCACCCCCGCGCAAAACTCCTTCGCAGAGAGATCGACCAGGGGCTTACGCGGCATCTCAGCCGAGACCAGCACCCCTTTCCGCAAGATCGGAATCGCCGGTCGATCGAGGTACGAGGCCCGCTCCTTCAACCGCTCGAACTGCCCTTTGACCGTCACGCTCATCCCAGGGGCGACCGAACTCCACAGCTCCGGTTCCTGCATCCAGCACACCACGGGATTCGCCCCTTTGTTCCCTCCCACCAGCATCACATACGAACCAACTCCCTCCATACCGCCCACCATCGAGACCACACCACGCACCTCGAGAATTCGCCCGGCGAACTCCCCATTCGTGGCGTTCGGGGTCAGCCGGCAACGCTCCTGGAACTCTGGTGCCAGCACGCTCGCCACGGGAGTAAGACCCGCGATCTCCCCATCACCATACACGGGCGGAGCCGGGGCGCCGCAACCAGACAATCCAAGGGCACAACCCAAAACCAGCGATCGCAACCCTAAATTCCAACACAAGCTCAGTCGCAGCCGGAAACCACCCCGCGTTTCCCGGCTGGCTGACTCCATCCCCACACCGCTCCCACTCACGCCGAATGTCACTGGCCGCCCAGTCTTCATGATCAATCGAATGCTGAGTGCACCCCTCAGCTTCCCACGGTCCCGCGACCGCTCCCCCTCACCAACTGCCTCCTCCACGCCTCCCTCACCAAGCAGACAACCTCGGGCTGGTCGATTCGACCAGCCCGAGGCCACGTTGTCTGCACCAACTTACGCCCGTCAGGCTACTCCTCGAACGAGCCGCTCTTCTTGGTCATCTTGTTCTGGTCGAGCAGAGCCCCAACGTAGACCTCGAAGCTGTTGATCTCGCAGGTCCCGTCGGTGTAGCCCACCGAGTCGGCCAAGGCGGCGACACTACCGGCCACCGGCACACCGGGGTTGAAGAACTTGTCGCCGTTCAGGTCGACCAGTTCCTTCACGCTCCCGTCAGCCATCAGCACGTTGGCGGTGTCACCGTGGTGGGCGAACCAGTCACGGGTGTCCTGCAGCACCAGCCGGCTGGCGGTGTCGAGAACGGTCGTCGAGGCCAAGGTCGCTTCGACCGACGCATCAACAATCGTGCCCGAAGTCGGGAACCGCTGCGGAATCACCGACAACAGCGGAATCAACCCGGTCGTCGACTTCAGCAGCTTGCAGCGATCGGTGCCGTCCCAGTACATCGGGCCGTCACAGAACGTTTCGGCCAACTGGGCACCTTGGGTGAGACCGGGATCCACAACCTTCCCGTCAATCTGCAGCGTCGCCGCCAGCAGCGCTTCCTTCGCGTCACCCGGAGCCGCGTCAGCCAGCAGGGGGATGTTCGACAGCTGGACGTCCGCCTGCTCGGCGAACCGGCGGGTCAGCGGACCACGCGTGTTGCGGAAGTCCTTCAGGTCGGGACCAACGCCGTTGACCGTGTCGGTCAAGGCCGGAGCGTTTGTGGCGATGTTCAACACGCTCGCGTTGCCCGATCCCGAAGCCAGGAACTTCGCACCGCCACGAACCATGAACCAGCTCGAGGCGTAGTTCGTGTTGTACCCCTGGCGAACAAACTCGGCGACCCCGGCCGCGTTCGTTCCGACGGCAGCTGACATGTCGAGGCTGCCCCCCGCCTTGCACTGCCCCTTGTTGCGGCGTTCCAACGGTGCCGCGTTCGAGTTCGACGTGTTCTTGCCCAGCACGTCATTCAACTTTTCGAGCCCACGCAGCGGGTTCGACGGGCACCGCATGTCGTTCGGCAAGCCCCCCTTCACCTTGATCATGTCGGCCACCCATCCGTAGGTGTCCGGGCACCCGTCGCGGGCCGCATCGTAGGCACCGCTGCAGTAGCGGTCGCCCGGGTCGCCCGACGCGAACAGGTTCAGGGCAATCCCCACCTGGCGCAGGTTGTTCTTGCACTGCGCCTTGCGGGCCGCTTCGCGGGCCGCGTTCACGGCGGGCAGCAGCAGGGCCGCCAGGATCCCGATAATCGCAATCACTACCAGCAGTTCAATCAGCGT
>CAIUHT010000925.1 GCA_903898975.1 uncultured Planctomycetaceae bacterium | reverse complement strand
CGAGGCGAAGTCCATGAAGGTCCCGGCGGTCCGCGTCTTCTCTCCCGTCGGAATCATCCCTTCGCCGACCGCCAGGAACTCATCCGACGCCAGGTGCAGGATGTGTCCCAGGACATCGCGACCCGAGGTGGCGCCTCCCAGGTTCCAGTACGCGTGGTTTGTCAGGTTGAGCACGGTGGGGCTCTTGGTGGTTGCCTCGTACTCGATCTTCAGTTCGTTTTCATCAGTCAGCCAGTAGGTGACGATGGTGGTCAGTTCCCCGGGGTAGCCCTCGTCGCCATCGGGGCTGACGTGCGTGAACTTCACCCCCGTCGCGCCCGGTTGCGAGACCTCGGCCGACTTCCAGATCGCCCGATCGAAACCGATCTTTCCCCCATGCAGGGAGTGATTGCCATTGTTGGTGGCGAGGGTGTACTCGCGGCCATCCAGTGAGAACTTTCCCTTGGCAATGCGATTGGCGTACCGGCCCGTGGTGCAGCCGAAGTAGGCGGTGTGCCCGACATACCCCGCGACCGAGTCGAACCCCAGCGTCACGTTCGCCAGTTTGCCCGTGCGATCGGGGACCGAGAGGGCAACCAGCCGGGCCCCGTAGTCGGTCACCCGCAGTTCGTGCCCATGGGCGTTCTGGCAGATGTAGAGCAGGGATTCCCCCTGGTTGGGAACAGAGCCAAACGACTGCTTTTTCACGGGAGGACCCCCTTGGCCAATCTGGGCCACCCCTCCACACAGGAGGACCGCCAACAGACTGAAAATGACTCGCGACTTTCGCATCCGCGCACCTCTCAGGCGTCGATGCCAACATGCACTCCGGGGTGGCCATCCACCCCTCGCGCCGCGACTATACACCCCCTCCCACGATGGGGCAAACCTGCGGAACCCAGGCCGACCAGCCACCACTTGCTGCCCGTCAACCGGCCTTCCCTGCCGGGGGCTGGCGGCGACAAGGCACTCCGTGCCCACGACCCGACCGTCCCCCCAGCCTGCAGGTCGCATGGAATTGAACGTCGCAGGGAACTGCCACGGCGGGAACTCGCCCGGCGACTCCAACGGTGACTCCAACGGTGACTGCCTGCGACCGCCGCTCTGACTGTCCATCGGCCCGGCATCCGCCCAGCGTCCGCCGTCCGCACGTTCAGCCCTGTGCCTGGCGCCGCTGCATGTAGTACCGCTGCACCTCGGCGACGCACGACTGCCCGCTGGGGCTCGCGGTTGCGCACCGCGCCTCGGCCGACTGCGCCCGCTGCACGCAGGCCCGAGTCCGTTTTACTCCCCCCTCGGCCAGATCGGCTTCGATGTCCTGGCTGGTGAAGCCAAAGCAGGCACACAGGGGAGCCTCAGGATCCTTGGGCCAGACCGGGGTGCGAATCTGGTCGGTCAGCAGGTGCCGCTGAAAGGCGTCGAAGTAGACCACCTCGCAGCGATCAAACGGGCAGAACCACGCCGACTCGGTGAGTGACTCGCGGAGCGGTTCGGGAACGTGCACCCGCAGGGTGTCGCGCAGCACTTCCTGGCCGGGTGAGCCACAGCGCGGGCAGCGGGGGGCTCCGTCATCGCTCTCGCGGACAAACGCCTTGTTCATGCCGGGCCTCCCAGCAGGTGCCGATTCGCCATCGAGATGCCCGAAAACATCGCCCCCACAATCCCCAGCATTCCCTGGTCGGTGCCGCACAAAAACAGGTTCGACAGCGGGGTGGTGCCATCCCAGCTCTTGCGGGGGGACCCGTACACGCAGCCGTTCACATGTCCCGTGTATTTGACAATCGTGCGGGGCGTGAAGGTGTCGGTGTCGACAATGTGCTGGCGAAAGTCAGGCACATGCTTGAGCGACGCGGCGAAGATGCGGTCGCGCCACAGCGCCTTCTGGGCTACATACGTCGCCTCGTCGGGCTGGTTCATCCAGAACCGATTGTTGGCCATCACTGTCAGCCTCACGGTCGACTCTTCGAGCGGGCGGTCGTAGGCGAAGTTGTTCGGGCTGCACAGCACGCCACTGTCGACGTGACACGGTTCACTGGGGTTCGCGTAGTGATACCGGGGGGTCCCGCTGTAGAACAGCGTCGTTTCCGGAATGCCCAGCGTGGCGGGAGGCTGATCGAGCATGGCGATCGACTCGAAGAACGTCAGCTCGCCAGCAACCGGGCCGGGCCCCGCCACTGGTTCGGGCTGGGGCTCGAGCAGGCGCGCCGTTTCGACACTACCGGCTGATGACAGGATGGTGTCGGCGGTCAGCCGGGTCCCGTCGTCCAGCACAACAGCGGTCGCGCGACCAGCCGTGTGCTCAATGGCCCGCACCCCCGCGCGGACTTTCAACTCGCCTCCCAGGTGCTTCAGGGTCTTCGCCAGCACTGCCAGGATCCGCCGCACCCCTTCGAACGGGCGGGCAAACCCGTCGCGGTAAACACTGCGGAAGATGATCAGGAATTGCGTCAATTCGACATCGTGCGGACTGGCGCTGCCGTAGAACAGCACCGGGTACATCAGCATCTCGATCAGTTGCGGGTCGGAAAGATATTCGGCGAGCAGCGACCGGCCGGTCCGCTGCGGATCAAAGGCCGTACCCCACGGAGTCGACTCGACAAACTCCACCAGCCGGCGAAAGCCATCGAGCTGATCGGGAAAGGCGCGGGCAATCTCCGCTTCGAGCAGGCCCGGGTCATTGCTGAACCGCAGCGACACGTCGGGGAAGCTGATCCGCGAGGCGGTCTGCGGGAACAGGCCAAAGTCGCTCCACGACAGCCGCAGTTGTCGCAGGATACGCGGCAGCGGCCCCGATTTGCTGCCGGTGGGGTTGTAGTTGGTCACGGCGTGCAGGCCGACGTCGTGGTTGCGGCCCCGCAGGCGATAGAACGAATTCAGCCCGCCAATCGAAGAATGGCGTTCGAGCAGGCAGACGCGGCGGTTGAAATGCGCCAGGCGAACTCCCGCGGCCAATCCCGAGAGCCCGGCGCCAATGATGAGCGTGTCGTAATGCACGGCGATCGGTCCGGTCGGACGGGGTCGAAGAAAGACGAAAAACGGCCCGGTCCCAGCGTCGACTGCGACCGCGCCTCTTGCCAAACAGACCGCCTCATTCCTTGGAGCGGTCCCCAGTGGCCTTTCCCACGGTGCCCCAATTCCACGGCAGCGAACTCGGCCGGGTACCGACCAACCGGTCTCGGCACGAAGACCGCATCAGGCAGGGGATGAGGCTGAATCCGCACCAGCGGGTTAGCGACTGGGGCGGCCGCCACTGACGCTCGCTGTGCCGGGCGGTCGCAGCGAAGCCAGCCGCTGTTCACGGGCAGGCTGGCGTTGGAGTCGCGGTCGGGAGCCGCAAGCTGCACTGGGCGGCGCGAAGTTCAGGCAGAAGCGAGGTCCAGGCCTCACGCCACAGGTTCAATCCAGGATTGGCACGAGAATCGACCCCGATCACGTTGCGGATCGCCGATCTCGGGGAAGAAGTCGTCACTTTGGGCCCCTCGCACAGGGGCCAGATGCCCGGGCCATCAGGCGTGGGCTTTGACGTCTTTCATCAGGGGGACCAGGTACTTCACCGCCCCTCCCATGGTCGCCAGCTGAGGATAGTCTTCTTCGGGGATCTGAACGCGGTATTGCTTCCGCAGTTCCATCACGATGTCGAGAAAATCCATGCTGTCGAGCTCGATCTGCTCCCGGAACGGGACCTCATCGCGCAACGACGACAGGTCTTCGTCGGGCACGATTCCCGCCAGGATGTCGAGGAGGACTTGACGGATCTCTTCAGGCTGCATTCCAACGGCTCCCACCACCGGTCCCGCAGGGACCGAACGCTCAATCCGACGGACATCAAACGGACACGGGTCGGTACTCTCCGCCCGGCGCTCCCACAGGCGGCTCACACGGGCATTGTAGTCTGCCCACCCGGGGTCAGGCGAGTACATCCCCCGACTGCGGTATTATGGCCAATCGGTGGCCGGAGGGGAAGAAACTCCCGGGGTTCCCCAGACCTTCACCACTCCCTCACATCGGCACAATCCAAACTCAGGGTTTCCAAGGGACTGCTGCCTCCCGCCTGTTCGGCCTTGTTTCCGGAAGGTCATGGCCGTCTGAGGAGATTCGACAGGGGTCAGGCTCTCAACCCACCGCGAGCAATCCACTCGGCCCCACCTGGCCGCGCACGAGCCCCAAAAAGCACTCCAGACACCGCTTGCCAGTGTCACGACCCTGTGCGCTTCAGCGGGAGAAACCTCCCTCACGCCAGAACGGTGCAACTCACGCATTCCCAATGACCTACGGTCGCTCACTCACGGCCGATCTCTGGCTGCCGGGCCTGGCATGCCGGCGCACGGGACAGCGGCCTGGCGGAATCCAGGGGGGCGGGGACCGCGCCAGCGGGCCTGGTTCACCCGGGGCTTACCCGCGGAATTTGCGGACAATCAACACCGAATTGATCCCCAGCATTCCGAACGAATTGTTCAGAATCAGCTCCACCGAACCCATGGGACGCGGGACATTCGCGACAATCTGCGGTGCCCCACAGTCGCACGCCGGATCGAGATTCTCAAGGTTGATGGTGGCGTGCGCCAGCCCATCGTCAAACGACGGGATGTTGCCCAGCAGCTCCAGGGCCCCCGCGGCACCCATCGCGTGCCCGATGAAACTCTTCGTGTTGTTGATCGCCAGCCGCGGCGAATTGCCAAACACCTCGCGGACTGCCACGCACTCTTCAATGTCTCCCTGCGTGGTCGCCGTCGCGTGGGTGCT
>CAIUHT010000924.1 GCA_903898975.1 uncultured Planctomycetaceae bacterium | reverse complement strand
TGGACGTGATTGAAGCCCTCGGCGTGAACACTCGCGCTGAACTGGCCCGCGTGCATCGGGCGCTGCAGGAGCGGTGCCACACTCACCTGCTGGCCAACGGGGTGACCCTGGTTGACCCGGCCCAGGTGGCGATTGACCTGCGGGCTCAGATTGGAGCCGACACCATCATCGAGCCATTCACCACCATCGATGGTCCGGCCCAGATCGGGAACAACTGCCACATCGGTCCGCACGTGCACCTGGGGCCCCAGGCCCGCATTCCCGACGGCACCCGCGTCCCTCCCTTCACCAACCTGGGCTGATCCCCTCCGGCTGGCTGGGAAGAACGCGACTGAACGAGTTCGATCGTTCACAATCGAACTCGCGCGACGGAACTGGGCCACTCTCGCCACTTGGCCACTCTCGCCGAGTGAGTCATGACCGCGGTCGGTGCCGGGTTGCGTTGGAATCACTCCGCTGCCCCGCCGGCGGCCCCCTCATGCCTGCAGAATCCTCCGCCCCCCGAGTTGGAATGTGACATTTCTACTGGGGCGAGACCGGTGACATTTCGATTGGGGACTGGCACTCGTCCGGCAATCTCTGGATCGGATCGAAATGTGCCGATAGGATAAGGACGATCACCTGGGCGAGCGGGGCAGGGATCCCGTTCGCCCGTTGTGTTCCGCCCCCCCGGTTAGTCATCGGGTCAGTCATTGGGTCAATCCGGTGGTTGGCCGAACGAATGCCGGGCGGGGCACGACCGGGTGCTCGCTGGAATTGGCTCTCCCCCCCTTGCAGAGGTCCCGAGCGATGACGCAGACGTCTCTCGCCAGCCACCCGTGGTCGGTCTCCCGTCGAGCCGCCTTGCGGGCTGGAGTGCTGGGCCTGGGGCTCGACCTCGGCCGGCTGCGAGCCTGGTCGGGTGAGACCGCGAGCCCTCGCAAGGCAACTTCGTGCATCTACATCTTCCTCTCGGGGGGGTTGGCCCAGCACGAGAGCTTTGATCTCAAGCCCGCCGCCCCCGCCGAAATCCGCGGCGAATTCCAGCCCATCGCCACGTCCACGCCGGGGCTCGAAATCTCCGAGCATTTGCCCGGCCTGGCCGAGCGGAGCGAGCAGTGGTCGTTGCTGCGGTCGCTCACCCATCCCACCAACGACCACACCCTGGGGCATTACCTCATGCTCACGGGGCGGAGCGTCGCCAACCCCGGCTTCCGGGGGGAACGCAAAGCCGAGTCAACCGACTGGCCCTCGCTCGCCTCGACCATCGGTGCCGCGCTGCCGGCCCGCAACCGCACTCTCCCCCCGGCAATTGTGCTGCCCGAGCGGCTGGTGCACTGGTCGGGAGGAGTCATTCCCGGCGCCTATGGCGGGCAGATGGGTCGCCAGCGTGACCCGTTCTTCATCGAGGCGTCCCCCTACGGGAACCCGTTCTGGCGGGGTGCCTATCCCGAATACACCTTTCCCAACGAGTCGAAAAAACCCCCCGCAAGCCCCGATGCCCGCGTCTACCAGGCCCCCGAGATCACCCTCGCGCCGGGGCTGACGTCGGGCCGCCTGGTCGATCGTCTCGCACTGCTGCATGAGATCGATCGGCAGCGGGCTCAGCTGGAACAGGCGGCGGTCCAGTCGCGGTACGACGACCAGCGCGAAGCGGTGGTGTCGCTGCTGGCCGATCCCTCGGTCCGGCAGGCCTTTGACGTGACCAGCGCCGATGACGAAACACAGCGGCGGTATGGCCGCAACAGCTTTGGCTGGTCGCTGCTGATGGCTTTTCGGCTGGTCGCGGCGGGGGTCAACCTGGTGCAGGTCAACCTGGGGAGCAACGAGACGTGGGATACCCACGGCGACGCGTTCCCCCGCCTGAAGGACAAGCTGCTCCCCCCCACCGATCGGGCCCTGTGCGCCCTGCTGGACGACCTGCGGACCACGGGGTTGCTCGACAGCACGCTGCTGGTGATGGCGGGCGAGTTTGGGCGGACTCCCAAGATCTCCCTGCTGCCCGAGAGCTACTACGCCGCCGGACGCGATCACTGGGGAGCGGTGCAGTCGGTCTGGCTGGCGGGGGGCGGGGTGAAGGGGGGCCACGTGACCGGGGCTTCCGATGCGCAGGGCGCCTACCCGGCCCGCGACCCGCAGCGGCCGGAGAATCTCGCCGCGACCATGTACCACTGCCTCGGCATCGATCCCTCGGCGGTCTGGCACGACGAACTGAATCGGCCGCACCCCATCTATCACGGCGAGCCGATTCGCGATCTGCTGAGCTAGTTCGCGAAGACCCTGCCCGCGTCTGAACGATCGCCCTCGGAGCAGTCGGCATGCAGGCTCGGGAACAGGTCGCTGGAGCGCCAAGCGATGCGCTGCCCGGCAGGCGGCGGATCACTGTGACTGCGGTCGCATGCAGGCGGCGTGCTGGCCCTTCGGCAGACGCACCTTGCCGGGAGAGGGTGCATCCGGAATAATCCGCCCTCACCGATGGCGTTCAGTGTCGCTGACCGGGCGAGTGTCGGGCTGGATCGATCTGGAGTTCCTTCCGAGGTGTGGCATGGCGAAGCTGGGATTTGGGCTGGTTGGCTGCGGGATGATCTCGGAGTTTCACGCCCGGGCCATCGCCGACCTCAAGAACGCCAGGCTGGTCGCCGCGTTCAGCCGCGATCCGAAAAACGCCGACAAGGTGGTCGCCCTCGCCCCGCAGTGCCGGGTCTACAGCGATTACAAGCAGTTCCTGAAACATCCCGGGCTCGACATCGTCAACATCTGCACGCCCAGTGGCGCACACCTCGAGCCAGCGCTCGAGGCGGCGCGGGCGGGCAAGCATGTGGTGGTCGAGAAGCCGCTTGAAATTACCCTCGACCGCTGCGACCGCCTGATCGCCGCCTGCCGCAAGGGACAAGTGCAGTTGTGCACGATCTTCCCCTCCCGGTTCAGCCCGGCGAATCTCGCGCTCAAGCACGCCATCGACGCCGGGAAGTTCGGTCGCCTGACCCTCTGCGACACGTATGTGAAGTGGTGGCGGTCACAGGCGTACTACGACAACGGCGGCTGGCGGGGCACCTGGCAGCTGGACGGGGGCGGGGCCTATATGAATCAGGCCATTCACAACGTCGACCTGCTGCAGTGGCTGGTGGGCGAAGTCGCCGAGGTCAATGGCTTCGTGGGGACCCTCGCTCACGAGCGGATCGAAGTCGAAGACACCGGCGTCGC
>CAIUHT010000923.1 GCA_903898975.1 uncultured Planctomycetaceae bacterium | reverse complement strand
ATCGCAAGCTCGACATGATCTGAGCGGGTGCCGCAGGAGGACGTGGCCCCTGCCCTGCCCTGCCCTGCCCTGCCCTGCGGTGCCCTGCGGTGCTTGTGACCCGTTCCTGATCAGTTCAGGCCGGGGGTGGGGCCTGCTTTCGCCTGACTGGCGTGCTGACTCCCGGCTGGCGTCTGATTCCTGAATTTCGCGGGCTCAAGCGAATGGGCCTCCGCGATTTGCCCCATACGCTGGGGCCCAGCTGGCGAGGCACCTAGCGTCGGGCCACGGGTATCGAGCGGTAGAGTCGCAACAGGCCCAGCAACAGGGCCATGCCTCCAATCACCAGCACCGCCAGACCGGCGAGGGTGGGGGGATGCCCGAAGAGGTCGCGGGTGCGGGTCCAGAGGGCCCGCCAGGTGAAGAGCACCAGCACCGCGGCAGCCGCCAGGCAGGGACCGTAAGGCAACGCGCGGCGGCCCGACGAAAACTGGAGCAGCAGTGCCACCACCACTCCGCAGAGGGGGGCCAGCAGAAACACGCAGACCACGGGTTGCCACCCCAGGAAGCAGCCGATCATGAACATGAGGGTCACGTCGCCGAAGCCCAGGGATTCCACCCGCAGCACCGCCTGCGAGACCCAGCGGGCACACAGGGTGAGCGCGGCTCCGACCAGTCCCCCCACAGCGCTCCAGGCAAACCCGTGCAGATGGTGACGCTGGCGGATCCAGTCGGGAATGGCGGGGCCCACATCGATCTGCCAGGCATTCCAGTCGACCCACAGCGGAATCAGTTGCAGGTTGGAGATCAGCCCGGCCCCCAGGAAGCCCAGGGCAGCCCCCCCCAGCGTGATTTCGTCGGGAATCATGTAACAGTCGAGATCGACCAGCGTCGCGGCCAGCAACAGCAGCAGCAGCGCGAGGTGATAGGGGAGCCGCCACTGCACCCAGTCGATCGACCCTCCCTCGACCAGGGATTGGCACTGCCAGCCAACGACGGCGATCGGCAGCAATGCGGCCAGCCCAGTGGCCCCGGCGATGGCGAGCAGCCGCCAGGTGGTGGGCAGTCGCTGGGCGTGCCCCCGCTCGCGGGCGATCAGCCGTTCACCGAACCGGACGACCCCCCACCCCAGCAGCAGTCCGACCGGCGCGAACACCGCGGCCACCGTGGCGAGTGAGCCACGGGTGACAAACTCGAACCACCGCTGGTTCCAGCCCGACAGCACCTCGAACACAATCGACTCCCTCGACTTTTGGGGCGAACCACGTCAGCTCTGCGTGGGCTGAGCGACTGCGCTACTGTAAGCGGTGCCGGTTGTCTGCGGCACCCGTCCCAGCGCACTGGCCGGCGTTACCAGTTGGTGAAGGCACCGTCTCCCCGTTGCCAGAGCGGGCAGCGGCCGGCCGGGATGGGTGGATAGCTTGAGACACGCGACTCATCCATCACGATTCCCAGTCCGGGCTGTGTGGGGGCCAGCAGGTGCCCCGCCTCGTAGGGGACCTGCACGGGGAAGAGATCGGTCAGGTAGCTTCCCGGCCGGCGGGGAAGTTCCTGCACCGCGAACTGGCTGGAGGCCAGATCCAGGTGCAGGCAGGCGGCTGTCGAAACGGGCCCCAGCGGATTGTGCAGCGCCAGCCTGATGCCGTGGGTTTCGCACCAACCGGCGATCTTGCACGACTCGGTGATGCCCCCCGCGTTGCAGATGTCGATGCGGGCGAAGTCGAGCAGGTCTTCTTCGATGAGCTGGCGAAACTCCCACTTTGAACCGAGTTGCTCGCCCACTGCCAGCGGGACCCGGACCCGTTGCGACAACCGCCGGTAGCTGGCGAGATTCTCGCACCGCAACGGGTCTTCGACAAAAAAGGGCTGGGTCGGGGCGACAAGTTCGCAGAACAGTTCGGCATCGGCGGGGTCGAGGCGGGTGTGCACGTCGACCAGCAGTTCGATGTCGGAACCGACCGCGGCCCGCAGGGCGGCGAGGTCGCGGGCCCCCTGGCGCAGGGCCGGGCGGGGATTGAAGACCGCCCCGTCACCCCCCCCGCGAATCTCCGTCCGGAGAAAGCGGAAGCCTTCGGCGACCAGTCGCTGGCCTGCCTCGGCGAGTTCCGAGGCCGACTGTCCACGGACATGGGGGTAGCAGGCAACGCGGTCGCGCGTGAGGCCCCCGAGCAGTTGGTAGAGCGGTACACCGAGGGCCTGGGCCTTGATGTCCCACAGGGCAATGTCGATGGCGGCGATGGCAGCCGCCCCGACCTGGGCGGCGGGAAAGAAGCCGCTCCGCCACATCAGTTGCCACAGGTGCTCGGTGCGGAACGGGTCAGCCCCGAGCAGCAGCGGGGTGAGCGACTCGATGTAGCCAGCCATGGCCTGTTCCCGCCAGGTGATCCCCCCCTCCCCCACCCCGCGGAGGCCCGAATCGGTCTCGATGACGACAAACAGGAAATTGCGTTCGGCCCCAATGATGTGGGGAGTGACTCGCCGGATCTGCATGGGGTGGGACTGGGTGGTGGAAGTGGGAATGGGGAGGGGAAGTGCGGCTGGAGACCGGCGACCGGGCGGGACCGACGGGGCTGGCACGGGGTTTGCATTCGGTTTGATGTCAGTTTCGCCACTACCCGAGCGCTTGAGGAGTGAGAGATGCGAAGATTTGTGCGGATGGCCTTGTTGGCCGTGTTCTGCATCGGATGT
>CAIUHT010000922.1 GCA_903898975.1 uncultured Planctomycetaceae bacterium | reverse complement strand
TCACGTTGTTGTTGGTGACCGTGTTGTTCGTGATGTTGTTGTTGGTGATGTTGTTGATCACCGTGTTGTTGGTCTGGTTGGGAAGCAGTCCGTCCCCTCCCTGCCCCGGGCGCGGCCGGGTGTTCAGCCCGGGTCGGACCGGCCGGTCGGGACGCTGGTTCGCCATGTTCCCGCCAATGGTCTGGCCTCCCACCTGGACCCCTGGCTGCAGCGGACGCTGATCAATCGCCGGGCGCGTGGTGGGTGTGGTGGGGGGCAGATTGGGGCGATTGATCTGCCCCAGCGACGGCCGGTTCCCCGGACGATTCTCGTTCACCGGTTCGGGGAACGGCCGATTGATGGGCCGCTCGCCCCCCGCATTGCCGTTGAGGCCCGGGCGACCTCCGTCAGGGCGACCGAGGCCCGGGCGGTTCGGCGGATTGCCAGGTTCTACCGGGACGGGCCGCGTGGTGGGCACACCCGGTGCAGGGTTCACAGGCACGGTTGGCGTCACCGGTGTCCCCGGCCCCACGGGCCGCGTGGTGGGCACGCCAGGCTGAACCGGCTGAACAGGGTTCGTCACTCCGGGATTGATTGGCCGCTGCCCTCCCGGACCTTGGCCCTGTCCCTGTCCCTGACCCTGACCAGGGCCCATTCCCTGACCGGGGCGGCCCGGCTGCGGTAGCACCCCCGGCTGAGTGGGGGCGACTGGCTGCGTGGGCAAGCCGGGCGTCACTGGCTGGCCGGGGGCGGGTGTGGGCTGGGCCACGTTCCCCGGGCGGACTCCGCCGGGCAAACCACTCGGCCGGCCAAATCCGCCACCAAATCCCGCCGAGCCCGATTCTGGCGCTGGCTTGTAGAGATCACCCAGGCTTGGTCGCGTGCCCGGTGCCGGTCGATTCAAACCCCCAGGCTGTTGCGGCAGCCCCGGTTGGCCTCCACCCGGGCCACCAATCTGGCTCCCCGGCCCCTGTGGGGGAACGGGTCGAGTCTGCGGACCCAGCCCCCCCGGCGCGGGTCGCGTCGGAATCTGCGGTTGCGGTTGCGGCTGCGGCTGAGGACGCGGCTGTCCCAACCCGGGCTGTTGCGGCATCGGCTGTTGCGGGGCGGGGCGCTGGGGCAGTCCCGGTTGCCCGCCCGGTTGACCCCCCGGTTGCGCACCGGGGCCCGGTCGCAGCAAGCCTCCCAAGCCTCCCCCGGGAGCAGGACGTGTGCCAGGCCCGGGCTGCTGGGGGACCTGTTGAGCGGGCGGAGCGGGTCGGCCGATGGGGCCCGGCTGTTGCGGTGCCGCAGGTACGGGCCGAGGCTGTGGCGTCGGCTGTGGCGTCGGTTGCGCGGGGGCGGGACGCCCCACGGGACCGGGCTGCTGCGGAGCGGCGGGCGCGGGCCGGCCCCCCGGTTCAGGACGACCCGGTTCCGGACGACCGGGAGCGGGTCGCTCTGGCGCGGCAGGTCGGGGCTGCACCGCGGCGCGGTTCCCTACCCGTCCCGCTCCCCGCCCACCCCCCGGTTCCTGGGCCACCCCCACGGTCGCTGAGACCGCCAGCACCACTCCTGTCACCCACGCCGCCACGCGCCATGTTTGCGTCGTCATCGCCTCGACCTCGACCTGCTGAAAGACTGTTGCCGCGACCGTGTCGCGAATCGGCCGGCGTGCCAGACGTCGCCGGGAAACCTGCTGGTGTGTTGCGTCACTTCGCGACCGCGTAGTGGCGATCGCCCGTTGTCACTCGACTGGAACGCGAGCAGCGTGTGCCGCTGTCCCCTCACCCCGCCACCGCGCCCGCCAGGGACTGATTACTGGGGGGGCGTGGGGCGCGGGGGTTGCCTCACCATGGTCGACTCGCGGTCGGGTTCCAGCACATCGCCCTGCATGCGGAAGGTACTCTTCCAGTTCACGCGGTTGCCGGGCAGCGGGGTCAGCACATGCACTGCCGAGCCCGTGCGGCCATCGGCCGAGGTGGTCTGGCTCCGCACAATCCACTGGTCCTTGGCCTGCGACCAGAGCGATTCCCCAAAGCCCCCGTCCCCATCGAAGTGCCAGGCCCGAATCTGCTTCTGCACC
>CAIUHT010000921.1 GCA_903898975.1 uncultured Planctomycetaceae bacterium | reverse complement strand
GAAACGGAGTCTGCCCCCCCGGCCAGAGTTGAAAGATCAGGTCGCCGAGGTTGGTCCCCAGGATGGTGCCGATGAACCCACTGCTTCCCAGGCTGCCGATGACCTCGGTCCGCCGCTGGGGGGGAACCTGGTCCTGGATATTCACGATCGAGCAGGTGAACATCCCGGCAATCCCCAGTTGCTGGGCGATGCGGGCGATCCAGAGCCACGGAGCGACCGAGGTCGCGGCGAGGTGGGAGGCACAGCCAAGAAACAGCAGAGACGACGACGTCAGCCAGACCTTGCGGGGTCCGTAGCGGTCAATCGCCCGCCCCAGCACGAGCCGAAACAGGATTGCCGCCACAAGGCCACTCTGGACGATCCAGCCCGTGAGGGTCTTGGACCCACCGAAGAAGGCGACATAGTCGGCAAACCGGAAGGTGAGCGAGTTGGCCGACACCAGCGCAAGATTGGCGGCATAAGCCAGCCAGAACTCGCGTGTGTAGATGGAGGCTTCTTCGAGGGGAGACGAGACTTCAGCGGCGGGAGGCATGGCGGTCGGTCGATCATAGGAGGGCAGGTCCGAATGGGGCAATCCCCGTTCCCAACCGTGACAAACCGGTCTTGAGGCGTTGCCCCCGATCTGGTACGACGCGGCCCGTCTGGGGAGAACCGAAGGGATTTCCTGAGGGGAATTCCCCCATCGGTCCCCTGTGCCGTGCCCCGGGCTCATCCCGAAAGCGGGCAGGCGGGTGATCGATTTCGCCCCCCGGACAACCGTGATTTCGGCCAGGACCAGGGGACCAATCCCGTGATGCGTGTGATCTGCGGAGTGCTGCTGTGGGTGGGGGTGAGCGGTTGTGCCGCCCTGACCCCCCCCGCCCCGCAGGCGTCCGCGGCCAACCACCTGCTGGAAGCCGCCCGGGCGAAGATGGCCAACCGCCCCCCCTCGTACAGCCTGCGGGGTGACCAGGCGAACGCGATGCCCCAGGGCTCCCGCTGCGTCATCGAAACGAGTGATCTCGACCCGGTCCGCGTGGTGACAGGTACGGTATTGCGGTTGGACGGCGAGAGCGTGGTGCTGCGTGACGGGATTGAACGACGGCTGTCGCGCGACTGGGAACTCGCCGCCATGACGGGTGACCAGCGCGAAGCCGACCGCAACCAGATGCAAGAGCGGGTGTTTGCCGAACTTCGGCTTCCCCTCGGAGAAATCCGTGCGGTCGAGGTGTATCTGAATGCGGAGCAGTCGAACTGGACCCGCATGGACGACGGCTGGCAGCCCGCCGGGAAACGCCGGCTGACGCCCCAGACGGCCGACTCGCACGAGCCCTGAACCTTCGGCGTCGCCGATTGCGTTCCCTCTGGCCAAAGGCTGGGAGAGCCGGAACCGTGTGCCCGAAAACGGATGCTCCGCATGCCCGAAACGTGGGCAACATCGCCTGCCGAAATGCCCCGAATCCCCCGAAAGCGGGAAACCGGGGTTTCAATCATTGCCCACCGCGATCCGGTCGGGTAACCTTTTGAGCCCAACGTGTGTCAGATCTCACCACAGAGGTCTTTCCACACGACTCGGTAGCTCAGCTGGTAG
>CAIUHT010000920.1 GCA_903898975.1 uncultured Planctomycetaceae bacterium | reverse complement strand
TCACCCGCAGGGACCGGTCCTACCGACTACCGATTGCCATCCCCCCCCCAGTCAGCACCGTCCCGCCGGACAAAAAAAGGGCGTCCAATCTGCCCCCCGCGTCCCGCCCGACTCTCCAAGCTGCGACCTTCCTGCTTCTCACTTCCCACTTCCACCCGAACCTCACCCCATGGCTGCCAACACCTCTCCGCTGATTTTCGACTGCCACCTCGACCTGAGCATGAACGCCCTCGAGTGGAACCGCGATCTCACCTGGCCGCTCGAAATGATCCGCCGCTGGGAAGGCAACATGAAAGATCGCGTCGATCGCGGGAATAGCACTGTCTGCCTCCCGGAGATGCGTCGCGGTCGCATTGGTGTCTGCGTCGCCACCCAGATTGGCCGCCACTCCCCGTACTTCCATCGCCTTCCGGGCTGGAATTCTCCCGCCCAGGCGTGGGCCCAGACCCAGGGCCAGCTGGCCTGGTATCGCGCGATGGAAGATGCCGGGGAAATGACCCCGATCCGCACCCGCGCCGAACTCGACCGCCACGTCCAGCTCTGGCTCGAGACCCCCATCGCCGATGAGGGCCTCTACACCGTTGATTCCCGGACCCCCGCCCCCAAGACTCCCATTGGCTATCTGCTCAGCCTCGAAGGGGCCGACTCGCTCATCACGATCGGCCACCTCGAGAAGAGCTACAACGATGGCTTGCGTGCCCTGGGCCCCGCTCACTATGGCCCCGGGGTCTACGCCCACGGCACCGATGCCGGTGGCCCCCTCCCCGCCCGTGGCAAAGGCCTCCTCAAAGAGATGGATCGCCTTGGGATGATTCTCGATGTCACCCATCTCTGCGACCAGAACTTCTGGGAGGCCCTTGAGATCTTCCATGGACCAATCTGGGCCTCGCACCAGAACTGCCGCACCCTCGCCCCCTGGAATCGCCAGTTCGCCGACGACCAGATCCGCGCGGTCATCGAACGGGGCGGCGTGCTGGGGATGGCGTTCGACGCGATCATGATGGTCCCGGGCTGGAAGCACCTCCGCAGCAAGCCGCAAGACTACCAGCTCAAGATCAGCCGGATCGTCGACCACATCGACCACGTCTGCCAGCTGGCCGGGAACACCCGCCACGTCGGCATTGGCACCGACCTCGACGGAGGCTACGGGACCGAGCAAATGCCGCTCGACATGGATTCGATCGCCGACCTGCAGTCCATTCCGCAACTGCTCCGCAATCGGGGCTACACCGAAGAAGACATCGAGGGGATCATGTGGCGGAACTTCATCGACTTTCTGCGGAAAGTGCTGAAGTAACCCCCGGCTCATCCCGGTCCCATTTCAGGTCGGTCCCAATTCATTCGGTCCCAGTTGAATACGGCTCTGGTCGCTGTCAGGTCCTCGCGGCCGATACAGCGACAATCTTCCGCACTTCATCCTGCGTTATTGCGAGCTCCTCCATGAACAACCCCCTGGCTCCCCGGTCTCGTTCTGTTGGTGCGTGCCGCTGCGCTGCGTTCCGGTGCGGTGCGCGTTGGCTGGGACTGCTGCTGGTCGCGGCCAGCCTGCCCGCCGGGCTCTTCACTTCCCGCGCTGTCGCTCAAACCACCACTGCGGCCGCCCCGCAGCTCAACGCCGCGGGGCTCCCCCCGCTCGAGCTGCCCGGGGTTCGCGAAGAGCATGTGATGATTCCCATGCGCGACGGCATCCGCCTCTCGGCGTACCTCTACTTCCCCGAAGGCCAAGGCCCCTGGCCCGTCCTCTTTGAGCAGCGTTACGCCGACCTCAAGGGGGCCGGCACCCGCCAGGCCTTCGCCCGCCTCGCCCGCGGGGGCTACGTTGTGGCGGGGGTCAACTTCCGCGGCGCTGGCCTTTCCGAAGGGACGTGGGTTGGCTACCGCGCCCTGGGCTGGGGCGAACGCAAAGATGGCTACGACGCCTGCGAATGGCTGGGGACGCAGCCCTGGTCCACGGGCAAGGTGGGCACCTTCGGCAGCTCGCAGGCCGGGTTCGCCCAGAACTTCCTCGCCATCACCCGCCCTCCGCACCTCACCGCCCAGTACATGATCGACACCGGCCTCAGCCTGTATCACGAGGGCTATCGCATCGGTGGCATCACCCGCCCCAAGCGCTTTCAGACCATGGGCCAGGTCTGCCGGGTCCCCGCCCACAACGACGCCCTCATGGCCGAATGGTTCGAACACCCCACCTTCGACGACTACTGGAAGCAGGAAGACTGCAGTCTCCACTTCGACCAGATGAATGTCCCCTGCTTCACCATTGGCAGCTGGTACGACTTCATGAACCAGGGCTCGGTCGCCAGCTACGTTGGCCGCCAGCACCTCGCCGGTCCCAACTCCAGGGGGCGGCAGCAACTGCTGATTGGTCCCTGGCTGCACGGTGGACTGCAGGGGAAGAACAACGCCAAGGTCAACGAACTGGAATACCCCGACAACGCCAAGTTCGACGGCGAACAGCACCTGCTGCGGTGGATGGACCACCATTTGAAGGGGGTCGACAATGGCATCAACCGCGACCCCACCGTCCGCTATTACGTGCTGGGGGCCCTGGGCGAAGCTGGCGCACCGGGGAATCAATGGCGGACCGCCTCAGACTTCCCCATCCCCCATCGCATCGACAGCTACTACCTGCAGTCTGAAGGGCACCTGACCACCGCTCCTCCGCAGGCCGAACAGGGGGCGACCGCGTTCAAGGCCGACTTCGCCAATCCCAACCGCATGACCACCACGGTCGCCTTCCCGGGGGCGACCGACGCCCAGAAGTTTGAAGCCCAACCCGAAGTGCGCACCTTCACCACCGAGCCTCTTACCGCCCCTGTCGAATGGACCGGCCAGGTGAAGGCCGAGCTGTACGTCACCTCGACCGCCCCCGACACCGACTTCATCGTCCGCGTCTGCGACGTCTATCCCGATGGCCGCTCGATCGTGCTCATCGACTACGTCCGCCGGGCCCGCTACCGCGAAGGCTTCGAGAAAGAGGTCTTCATGAAGCCCGGGCAGATCTACCCCATCGCGTTTGACGTCGGGTGGATCAGCCAGATCTTCAACAAGGGGCACCGCATCCGGGTCACCGTCTGCAGCACCGGCCCCGAGTTCTACGAACCGCACCCCAACACCGCCGACAAACTGGGGCTGAAAATCCCCGAGACCGGCACCGTCGCCCACAACACCGTGGAGCACAACCTCAAGTACGCCTCCCGCGTGCTGGCCCCGGTCATCCCTGCGGCCCCCGCGAAGTAACTCCACCCCGGCCCGCCCCGCGGTTTTTCGAGAGCTGTCGAATCCTCGCGCCAGCCCAGGTGCGGCATCGTGCCGCGCTCACGCCTGGCTGCACGCGCCCGCCCAGTAGCGTGGGTCGGTCAAAGTGCGCGTTCCCAAGTCAGTCTGCGCTTCAGCGTACGAACAGCACCGCCCCCCAGCCGGACTGTGCCCGTCCCTCACTCGCCACGCCCCGCGTCAGCCGCCGGAGGACAGCCACGGGTCGAGCAGTTTCCCGGGCAGCAGAATTCCCACCAGGATGTCATACACCGCGTGCG
>CAIUHT010000919.1 GCA_903898975.1 uncultured Planctomycetaceae bacterium | reverse complement strand
GTGCTGGAGGAACAGTTCCCCCGCATTCGCCTCAAGATTCCCCGGCAGAAAGGTCCCGAGACCCTCGCGGCTCTCCTCGCCCGTTACGAACTCGACGACGTGGGTGTGCAAGACCGCCCGCTCGAAGAGGTGATCGCCGAACTGTTCACTTCGACTCGCGGGGCGGGCTGATGTTTCGCTGGCGGGTCTACTGGCGGGTGTTGCAGACCAGTATCAGCGAACGGCTGACGTACCGCGGCGACTTCGTGCTGGGAACGCTGGTGCGGTTTCTGCCCCTCGTGACGCAGGTCTTTTTATGGACCGCGATCTTCGCGGGGGATGAGTCCCGCCGGCTGAACGGTTACAGCTACCGCAACATGGTGGCCTACGCGCTGCTGGTGATGCTGGGGCGGGCGTTTTCGAGCATGCCGGGGCTGGCCTCGGGAATGGCCCGCGACATCCGCGACGGGACCATCAAAAAGTACCTGACGCAACCGGTCGACATGCTGGGCTTTCTGTTCTGGGCCCGGGTGGCGCACAAGCTCGTCTATTACACCGTGGCCACCATTCCGTTTGCGCTGGTCTTCTGGCTGGCTCGCGGATTTTTCGACCAGGCTCCCCCCAGCGAAACCCTGCTGGCAGTGGCAATCGCGCTGGTGCTGGGCTTTCTCATCGGCTTCTTGACCGAGGCATTGATCGGCCTGTCGGGTTTCTACCTGCTGGAGGTCAGCTCGCTCATCTTCATCTACATGATGCTCAATTACTTCCTGTCGGGGCACATGATTCCCCTCGACTGGCTGGTGGGAGCCTTGCCCGTGGGGTCCTTCTCGCGGGGAGTGGCCGCGTGGTTGCTCAAATGGCTCCCCTTCCAATACATGGCGTACTTTCCCGCGGCGGTGCTGTTGGGCCGCATTCCTGCCGAAGAAGTCCCCCTGAGGCTGCTGGTCGGCGCGATCTGGGTGGTGGTGCTGTGGCAACTGAACCGCTGGCTCTTCAACCGGGGCGTCCGCCGGTACACCGCATTCGGAGGCTGATGTGTCAGCATGGCTGGCGTCCCCTGGCGGACCAGTTCTTAGCCACCGCCACCGCTCGCCAGTCACGCACGGGCATCGGCAGTGATCGCACGACCGGGGAGTGAACCGCGACCGGGGAGCACGTTGCACAACGGGAAGCAGCGTCGCGAGTCAGCTCAGGCAGGTGGGCAGAAGTAGCCGAGGGTGGCATGGCAGGACATGAGTTGGCGGAACGCCGCAAGTGGGTGGGATTGGTGGCGACGGCCTGCCTGCTGGGGGCAGGCGGACTGGCGCTGTGGGTCGAAAAGCCGCTGGGCAATCCGACGGTCGGGGTGCTGGTCCGGATCGGCGTGGTGCTGGGAGCCCTCTGGCTGGCCCTGCCCCGCCGGGGGGAGCACTTTGTCTGGTCGAAGGCACTGTACCCCGGCATCGCCATCATCATCGCCTTCGCGATCCTGCGCCGCGCCGCGTGGTGGCTGGTCCCGCTCGCCGGGGTTGTCGGTCTGCTGCTGGTGATTCTCCGTCCGAAACAACCCGGCCGCCGCGGCTGAGGCCGAGATTTGGGGCGTGACGTCTGGCCAGCTTTTTTGGCCTGTCGCAGCGGCTCGCCTGCCCCGAGAGGTTCCGCCTGCCGAGGAGGGTTCAGACCCTCAAATCCTGTTCAGCCACTTCGTTGACGTACGCGGGGACCGGGGGGTCACCCAGGAACTGCAGTTGCGCGCGGAGCGGTTTCTGCCCGATCGCCGGGGTCACCCGCGTGTAGGTGCCGTCGCTCTGCATGAGCCGCGCCTTGACGGTGTCTTGCACCAGCGTCGGGAGAATTCCCTGCACGATCCGCCGCTTCAGCGTGGGCTCGAGCACCGGGAACATGATCTCCACCCGCCGGCGGAAGTTGCGCGGCATCCAGTCGGCGCTCGCCAGGTAGACTTCTTCTTCGGGCTCGGCCCCGAACACGTAGACCCGGCTGTGCTCGAGGAACCGATCGAGAATCGAGGTCACCCGGATTGTTTCCGAGAGACCGGTGACCCCGGGTCGCAGGCAGCAACTTCCGCGAACCACCAGTTCTACGGGCACCCCGGCCTGAGACGCGCGGTACAACGCGGCGATCACCTCGGGGTCGACCAGTTGATTCAGCTTGGCGAAAATGCGGGCGGGACGCCGGCTGCGGGCTTTCTCGGTTTCCGCGTCGATCAGCTGCAACACCCGGTCGTGGAGGTTGTCGGGCGAGACGGTGAACTGCCGCCACTGGTAGCCGGTCGAGTAGCCCGTCAGGTAGTTGAACAGTGCCGAGGCGTCTTCCCCGAACGATTCCCGGGCGGTGAACAGCCCCAGGTCGGTGTAGATGCGGGACGTGGCGGCGTTGTAGTTCTCCGTCCCCAGGTGGACGTACCGCCGGATCCGCCCCGCCTCCCGCCGGACCACCAGCGTCAGCTTGCAGTGTGTCTTGCGATCGACGAAGCCGTAGACCACATGCACCCCGGCCCGCTCCATCTGCCGGGCCCACTTCACGTTGGACTGCTCGTCGAACCGGGCCAGCAGTTCGACCACCGCGGTGACGCTCTTCCCCTTGTCGGCCGCGGCGATGAGCGCGCGGATGATGGGGCTCTCGCTGCCGGCGCGGTACAGCGTCTGCTTGATGGCCAGCACATCGGGATCTTCCGCCGCCTGCTGCAGAAACTCGGTGACGCAGCCAAACGATTCATACGGATGATGGATCAGCACGTCCCGCTGGCGGATCGTCTCGAAAAAGTTGGCCCCTTCTCCCAGGCCCACCGGTCGCTTGGGGGTGAACGGCTCATCGTGCAGGTGCGGATACCCCGGCAGCGACTGCCACTCGTTGAACACCGTCAGATCAAGCGGACCGTCGACTTCGTAGATTTCGCCGGGCATCAGACCCAGGGGCCGGCAAACTGCGGCGACCAGCGTGGCATCGGCCCCCGGCGCCACCTCCAGCCGCACCACATCGCGATGTCGCAACTGCTTGAGCCCCTCCTCCACCGCCTGTGACAGGTCTTGCAGTGCCTGGTCGCCGTCGATGTCGAGATCGGCGTCGCGGGTGATGCGAATGGTGGTCCAGCAGACAATGCTCGAACCGCTGAACAACTGCTCCAGGCGGGTCCCCACCAGTTGCTCAAGCAGCACAAAGCTGTCGGCCTCGCCCGGCAAACGGATGAGGCGCGGCAGCACCGGCGGCAGATGCACCACCGCCAGCAGGCGGTTTGTCGACGCCGAGCGATAGCTGGCCTGGTCGATCATGGCGGCCAGGTACAGCCCCCGGCTGCGGAGGTGGGGGGTGGGATGGCTGGGGTCGATGGCGACGGGGGTGAGAACAGGAAACACCGTCTGCTGGAAGAAGGTCTTGAGATGCTGCTGATGTTCAGGGGGCAGGGCATCGGGATCGAGCAGGCGAATCCCCGCCTGGGCCAGCCCGGGCAGCACCTGTTCCCGCAGGCAGCGGTACTGGCGTTCGACCAGCCGGTGCGTCCGCTCGTGCACCTGCAGAAACTGGTCGTGGAGGGAGAGGGCCTCGGGCATGCGGTCTTCGGGCTCGGCGAGCCCCTGCATCTGCTCGCGCAGCCCCGACACGCGAACCATCATGAATTCGTCGAGGTTGCTGCTGAAGATCGACAGGAACTTCAGACGTTCGAGCAGCAGGTTGCCGGCATCCTCGGCTTCCTCGAGCACGCGGGCGTTGAACTCGAGCCAACTGAGTTCGCGATTGACGAAATGCTCGGGCCCGATCGCCAGAGCCTGAGACTTGCGGGGCTTCGGCACCAGGGGAGCCATGCGTCGAGAGAGCCGGGAGGAGAGTGAACAGGATGTTATCTGCGAGTCTAGCCCACTGCCCCGGGAAGGGTCCATTGGGGTTTTCATGGGGGAGACCACGGGGCCCCCGTCGAACCGGGAAATCGGCAGCTGCCACCGCCACCACCAGGCCCCCCAGGACACCTGGTGGCAGCCCACCCGGCAGGCGAACACCCGTGCAGGGCCGAGGGGGGTTTGCCCTGCTTGGGGGAGATTGGTTAGCCTGACTCCGGTTCGAGTGCGGAGTTGGACAACGGCGGGGTGCTGGATGTTGGATCTGGCCCGCTGGCAAGGTGCCCGAGCGGAGTGTGGCATGAGTCTGCTGCTGATCGTGGTTCCCTCGGCGGTGTTGCTGCTGGGGGCGTACCTGACGTACGGCCCACTGCTGTCCCGGCTGTTGGGCTTGCGGGCCGATGTCGCAACGCCGGCGGTCGAACTCCGCGACGATGTCGACTACGAACCGATCGAGCCCAACCTGCTGCTGGGCCAGCACTTTTCGGCAATCGCCGCGGCGGGGCCAATTGTTGGGCCGATCCTGGCTGGAGCCCTGTTTGGCTGGCTCCCGGCACTGGCCTGGATCCTGGTCGGGTCGATCCTGATTGGCGGCGTGCACGACATGACCGCGCTGACGGCGTCCATTCGGCACAAGGCCCGGTCGATTGCCGAGGTGGTTCGCGACCATATGTCGGGTCGCTGCTATCTGCTGTTCCTCGCCTTTGTGTGGCTCGCGCTGATTTACATCATCGTGGCCTTCACCGATGTGACGGCCTCCACATTCCTGGGGCTGCAGACGCTCGAGAATGGAGAGGTCATCACGGGCGGGGGCATTGCCACCTCGTCGCTGCTGTACCTGCTGATTCCGCTCGCGATGGGGCTCTGCCTGCGGTACACGAAGCTGTCGCTGGGGTGGGCCACCGCCATCTTTCTACCCCTGGTGGGGCTGGCGATTGCCGCGGGGCAGTCAATCCCGCTGGTCGTCGAAAACCTGTTTGGCCAGCGCGAATTCATCACCGCGCAGCTGGAGCCCCTGCGGACGGAAGTCAACCGCGTGCTGACGCCCGAGCAACGGGCGACGTTTGATCGCCAGTCACCACACCTGTTGCAGACGCTGCGGCTGGCCGACCCAAAACTGGCGGCGAAGCTGGAATTGAGCGAGGCCCAGCAGGCCGAGTTGCGTCCCGGTCTCGAAGAGGCGGGGCGGCGGGCGAATGCGATCCGGGCGAATTCCCAGCGATTCTGGAATGTGGCACTGCTGCTGTACTGCCTGGTTGCGTCCGTCACTCCGCTGTGGCTGCTGCTGCAACCACGCGGGCACCTGGGGGGTTATTTCCTGTACCTGGCCCTGGCGGCAGGGGCGGTCGGGGTGCTGCTGGCGGGAGCGACCATCGAATACCCGGCATTCCGCGGCTGGCAGGTTCCCGGAGCGGGCGGTCAGCTGCAGCCCCTGTTCCCGATGCTGTTCATTACCATCGCCTGCGGCGCCTGCTCGGGTTTCCACGCCATCATCGCCTCGGGCACCACGTCCAAGCAGCTGAAGAAAGAGACCGATGCCAGGCTGGTGGGCTACGGCTCGATGCTGCTGGAAGCGATGGTCGCGATTGTCTCCCTGTGCTGTGTGATGCGGCTGCGGAGCGACGATGCCCTGTTGGCCGGGGGGACCCCCAGCCCGAACCTGCTCTACTCCCATGGGCTGGCGAGTTTTTTGAAAGTGCTGGGCGTTCCCCAGGCGTTGGGGATCAGCTTTGGGCTGATGGCGTTCACCACGTTTGTTTATGACACGCTTGATGTCTGCACCCGCCTGGGACGGTACATCCTTCAGGAACTGACCGGGTGGAAGGGAGCCACCGGCAAGCTGGTGACCACGGGGCTCACTGCCGGAATACCGCTGATCTTCCTGATGTGGCAGCCGGTTGATGCCCAGGGGAAGCTGGTGGAGCGGTGGCGGATCTTCTGGGATCTGTTCGGGGCCAGCAACCAGCTGCTGGCGGCCTTGACCCTGTTGGGGGTGACCGTCTGGCTGTGGCGGGTGTACCAGGCACGATGGGTGCTGTGGGTGACCGGGCTGCCGTGCATCTTTATGTATGTCATGAGCATGTGGGCGCTGGTGCGGGCCTTCTGGCCGCTGGTCGCCGCCTGGCAGGGAGGGAAGGGGGCCGAGCTGTTCAGCAATCCGGTCCCGTGGGTGGCGGCGGTGCTGGCGGGGAG
>CAIUHT010000918.1 GCA_903898975.1 uncultured Planctomycetaceae bacterium | reverse complement strand
CCCGCCGGGAACACCTCCACCCGCCAGCAACGCCGACCAGACTCCCGTCCAGTGATCGCGCCCCCCCTTCTCGTTCAGACGCGGAGTTCGGCCGAATTCTCCGGCAGCCACCACCAGCGTTTCCCCCAGCAGACCCCGATCTGCCAGATCGTCGAGCAGGGCCGAGAGCGCCCGGTCAAAGGGAGGGCAGACCGTGTGCCGGTAGTCGTAGACCGTGGCGGGAGCCCATTCGGGACAGCCGTGACAGTCCCACGTGACCCGCCCTACCGTCTGGTCGTACATGTTGACGATGACAAACCGGGTACCGGCCTCGACCAGCCGGCGGGCCGCCAGGCAGGCCCGGCCCAGTTCACCGGTTCCATACTGCTGCTGGAGCGGGAGCGGCTCGAGTTCCACCGCCAGGGCCTCACGGAGCGCGGGGGCCAGGTCTGGGGAGAGCAGATCGGCGGGGGGTGACCACGGTTCGCAAGCCGAGCCCAGCCAGCCCGCGCGCTGTCCCTGGCAGGCCGCCAGGCCCATGGGCCCCAACAGCCTGGGGAGGACGACATAAGGGGGCATCTGCCGACGGGAGCCCAGCAGGTGCGTCGCCAGCGACCCCAGACTGGGGGGGACCACCCCGCGCCGGACCACCCGCCCCGCCTGCAGCAGTTGCTGGCTGGTTTCATGCAGGGGGGCCAGGTCGTGATGCAGGGACCGCAGCAGTGTGCACCGCCCGAGGCGGGTGGCCAAACCCGGGAGCGTCTCGGCGAACTGCACGCCGGGGAGGGCGGTGGCGATGGGACGGAAAGGGCCGCGGATCTCGGCTGGGGCGAGTGGCTTGGGGTCCCAGGTGTCGAGGTGGCTGGCCCCGCCCGTCTGGAGCAGCAGGATCACGCTGCGGGCCGAGGCGGGATGCGACCCCGAGACTCGGCCCTCGGAGTCGAGCGGGGACCCGTCGGGCTTGGTCAGGCGGGCGGCACCGAGGCTCCCAAACCGCAGAAAATCGCGGCGTGAGACCCCGTCATCGGGAAGGAGGGGGCGGGAGTCGGGAGCCACCATGGTGAAGCGTCGCGCCTGCGAGAGGAATGGACCTGACGGGGCGGCTCCTCGTCCCAGAGTCGACCCGGCTCATCTTGGCCGGGAGGGGCGCAGTGGCACCCCGGGGGGAATTCGGCGAATCCCCAACCGGTACTTTAACGGGGCGGTTTCCCGTCCGACAAGTGGCCGAGACGCTGCAAAACCTCCCCCAGCCGGGTGGTTCGCCCGATTCCGGTTTTTCCCGATCAAACCAACCCGTTGCCTGCGGAAACAGCACCCGGGGTAATCCTGAGAACCGATCCCTTCGGGTGCGGCCAGTGGGTCCGAGCGGCAGGTTGAGGATCGGGCCAAGGGGGACTGCGCGATGCTGAGAACAAGTCGCCCGCGCTTCCTCGACGACGGAACCGACGAACTGTGCGGACAACCGACAACCGACAACTGACTGCGGGAAATGCCAAGGCGAAATGCCCGCCAACTTCACTCCCAGCCGCCGGATTCGCCGTGGACTGCGAGCCGGACTGGCGGGAACCGCCCCCTGGTCCGCCGCTGGGGGGTCGGGGAGTGCCGACACCCGACCGGCTTGGCATGGGCGCGGGGTG
>CAIUHT010000917.1 GCA_903898975.1 uncultured Planctomycetaceae bacterium | reverse complement strand
GATCATCACGGGCAGGTTCATAAGGGGACTCTTGCCCAGTGTAAGGAGACCGACCAGGCCAATACAGCCCTTCTGATCGACCTGAAGCAGCGAGGGCTGCTCGATGACACGATCGTCATCTGGGGGGGCGAGTTTGGCCGGACACCGATGATTCAGGGTGAGCCGGATGGAAGCAACGCTCTCGGCCGGGATCATCATAATCGGGCGTTCACGATGTGGGTAGCCGGTGGGGGGTTCAAGCCGGGAATAACGCACGGTGAGACTGATGAGATTGGGTTCAATGTGGCCCGGGATCCGGTCCACGTACACGATCTGCACGCGACTCTGCTGCACTTACTTGGTTTTAATCACGAGAAGTTGACGGCCAGATTCCAGGGGAGGGATTTCCGATTGACCGATGTGCACGGCGTGGTTCAGGAGGGTCTGCTTGGGTGAGTGAGGAAAATTGGGATATTTGAGACAGGTGGGACAGGTGGGACAGGTGGGAGATGTAGGACATGTGGGACATGTAGGACATGTAGGACATGTAAATTATGAGAGCTAAAAAAGGGAATCCCGATAACAGTCCCACATGTCGCACCTGTCGCACATGTCCCACCTGTCGCACATGTCCCACCTGTCCCACCTGTCCCACCTGTCCCCAGCCCAACCAATACCCATGAATATCGTCTGGTTCAAGCGTGACCTTCGAGCTACCGATCACCGACCGTTGGTCGAGGCGGCCCGTCGTGGTCAGGTTCTGCCTCTCTACATAGTCGAGCCTTCCGTAATTACTGCCCGGGATTTCGATCCGGCGCACTGGTCCTTCATTCGTGAGAGCCTGATCGACCTGCGTGAGGCTCTCGCGCAGCGGGGGCAGCCCCTCATTGTCCGGGTAGGCGAAGCGATCGATGTTCTGAAAGCATTCGCCGCGATGAGGCCCGTTACGATCTGGTCGCACGAAGAGACCGGAAACTGGCTGACCTACCAACGCGATCGCCATTTTCGTCGTTGGACCCGGGAAGCCGGCATTGAGCGGCACGAGCTGCCGAGCAACGGTGTGATTCGTCGACTGGCCAGCCGGGACGACTGGTCCAAGATTCGGGAAGAACGACTCGCCGGGCCGGTATTGCCGGCGCCGGAACGGCTGATTCCGGTGGGTGGTGTCGATCCGGGTGAGATTCCAAGTCTGGCCGATCTTGGGCTGTCCCCGGATCGCAGGACCACCGCGATGCAGCGGGGAGGAGAACGGATTGCGCGAGAGGTTCTCTCCTCATTCCTCGAGGAGCGTGGTATCGGTTATCGCGGTGGTATCTCGAGCCCGATTACGGCCGAGCATGCCTGTTCGCGGTTGAGTCCCTATCTGGCGTGGGGTAATCTCTCGACCCGGCAAGCACTCGTGGCGCTTCGCGAGCGGATGGCTGTGGCAACACCGCGGTGGGGGGCTTCACTGCGGGCTTTTGAGTCCCGGCTGCACTGGCGCTGCCATTTCATCCAAAAGCTGGAGGATGAGCCGGAGATCGAGTTTCGCAACTTTGTCCGGGCCTACGACGGGCTGCGTGAAGCCGAGTTTGACGAGACCCTCTTCAGTGCCTGGCAGTGCGGAGAGACAGGTTATCCAATGATCGACGCCTGTTTGCGGATGCTGGTTGCGACCGGATGGCTCAATTTCAGGATGCGTTCGATGGTGACGGCCTTTGCGGCCTACGATTTGTGGCTCCACTGGGAGCGGCCGGCACACTGGCTGGCACGACAGTTTCTCGATTATGAGCCAGGCATTCACTACCCGCAGATTCAGATGCAGTCGGGGACGGCCGGGCACGCGACAATCAGGCTCTACAATCCAGTCAAGCAGGGACAGGATCAGGATCCGACGGGGGCGTTCGTGCGCCGCTGGATTCCCGCGTTGCGGCGGGTTCCCGACTCATTCGTCCACGCGCCCTGGCTGCTGCCGCGGGAGCAGCAGGAGTCGGCAGAGTGCGTCATCGGCCGCGACTATCCGGCGCCGATCGTCAATCACCAGCAGGCGGTGACGAAAGCGCGGGGGCGGATAGCGGTGGTACGGCGGGACCCCACGCTTCGCGAAGAGGTGTTGCGGGTATTCGCCCGCCACGGTAGTCGAAAGCGCACAGAGGCGATCAGTGCTCCACAGCGGGAGCCGGATCAGTTGAGGCTCTTCTGAGGTGGAAGGATATGATCAAACTGGTTCTGCTGGCCAACACAGCGGCAACATTTTTTATGATTGGGCTGATCTGGTTTGTGCAGATCGTGCACTATCCCCTCTTTGCGCGGGTGGGACGCGACGGGTTTGCGGACTATGAACTGTCTCATTCACAGTTGACCTCGCTGGTTGTGATTCCGGCGATGCTGGTCGAGCTGGTAACGACGGGACTGTTGGTGCTGACGCAGCCAGCCGGGATGAAGAGGTGGGAGGCGATAGGTGGAGCAGTCCTGCTGGTGGTGGTATGGGGATCGACCTTCTTTTTGCAGGTTCCGCGCCACGGTCAGTTGGCGGCAGGGTTTGATGAGGCGGCCCACGCGGCGCTGGTAGCCACAAATTGGGTGCGGACAGTGGCCTGGAGTCTGCGCGGTCTTTTGCTGATCCGGGTGGTCGCGGCATCGATGGCCTGAAAGTTGCTGGCAGGGGGTTGGCGGTGAAGAAGAGTGAATTGCCGATAAAGGTCTGCGTAG
>CAIUHT010000916.1 GCA_903898975.1 uncultured Planctomycetaceae bacterium | reverse complement strand
TGCAGCGCGAAGGCTACATCTGGGACTTCGAAGTGCTGCAGGAGGAGGGACAGAGCTTTCCGACCCTGCGGGTGAACTTGAAGTATGGCCCCAATGGTGAGCGGGTCATCCAGGAGATCCGGCGGGTGAGCAAGCCGGGTTGCCGGGTGTACCAGCGAGCCGACCAGCTGAGCGTGGTGCTGCAGGACCTGGGCATCAGCATCCTGACCACCAGCCGGGGCTTGCTGAGCAACCGGGAAGCCCGTCAACAGCGGGTGGGTGGCGAAGTGCTCTGCACCGTGAGCTGAGCCGGGTGCCTCGTGTGGGCCGAGCCGGGCGACGCCTGGTTGGCCGAGCGGGGGAGAGCCTGTCATTCGGATCTGTCGGTGAGGAACAGGCGTCGGCCATGGTGGCCCGGCGCGGAAACATTGGGCCGGGATGACCGGCGGGGGTTGGCGGGCGGCCAACCCGAATGCTTGATTGGATTGGGACGCAACCATGTCGCGGATCGGCAAAAAACCGGTGGGACTCCCAGCGGGGGTCACTGCGAAGCTCGACCAGAGCCGGCTCACGGTGAAAGGGCCGAAGGGGGAGCTGCACCTCGAGGTGCATCCCAACATCACCGTCAAGGTGGATGACCCGGGGAAGCAGGTGCTGGTCGCCCGCGACGGTGACGAGCCGATGAATCGCGCTCTTCACGGCCTGACCCGGGCGTTGATCAACAACATGGTCACCGGTGTGGTGACCCCGTTCGTGAAGAAGCTTGAGATTCAGGGGGTGGGTTACCAGGCGTCGCTCGCCGGCAAGAACCTGAATCTGTCGGTTGGTTTTGCAAACATCATCAAGCTGCCGATTCCTGCGGGGGTCACCTGCACGGTGGTTGACCCGACGCACCTGACGATTTCAGGGTGCGACCGGCAGGCGGTCGGGCAGTTCGCTGCCGTGGTTCGCCGGGTGCGGCCTCCCGAACCCTACAAGGGGAAGGGAATCCGATACGAGGGCGAGCGGGTCCGGCGGAAGGCCGGCAAGGCGACGGCAGGGGGTTGATGAGCGACGTCCGGCGGGCGGCCTGAGTGGGGTTGCCCAGGCGGAGTTGCTGGTTCTCTTCGGAAGACGGTGGCGAGATGAGCGAGGTCAAGCGCAGGGCCTATCGCAAGCAGGTGCGAACCTGGCGGGTCCGGAAACGGGTGCGGGGAACGGGCGAGCGGCCCAGGCTGTCGGTCTTCCGCAGCAACAAGCACATTTACGCCCAGATCATCGACGACATCCAGGGAGTTTCGCTGGCTGCGGCCAGCACTGCCGAGGTCGCCCTGATTGCCAAGGGGGCGAACGGTGGCAACAAGTCGGCGGCGGCAGTCGTGGGCAAGGCGCTTGCCGAGCGGGCGCTGAAGAAGGGGATCAAGGCGGTGGCGTTCGATCGCGGTGGTTATCGATACCACGGGCGAGTCGCGGCCCTGGCCGACGCCGCCCGCGAGGGTGGCTTGGACTTCTAGCCGACGCTCGACAAGAGTGTGCGGGGCTCCCTGTGGTGGACGTCGGGGGGCCGGTGTGAGACAATCAGGCGTGGTGAGTGCGGGACTCTTGCGGGCCAGGCGGTCCGGACCAGTCCGTCGGGAACAGCGATTCAACGGGTGACTTCCCAAGGAATACGGCAGTGGCTGAGGAACGAAAAGGCGATCAGGGTGGTGGTCAGGAGAAGGTGGTGCAAATCCGCCGCTGCGCCTGCGTGGTGAAGGGGGGCCGCCGGTTCACTTTCACTGCCCTCGTAGTCCTGGGTGACTACAAGGGGAAGGTCGGATGGGGCTACGGCAAAGCCTCCGAAGTTCCCCAGGCGGTTGAGAAGGCCGTGAAGGGCACCGGGCGCAGTTCGATCTCCGTTCCCCTGGTTCAGACCACGATTCCACACACGGTCGAAGGCCGGTACGGATCGGCGAAGGTGGTGTTGATTCCCGCCATGCCCGGAACCGGTGTGATCGCCGGTAACACCGTGCGGGCTGTGCTGGAGTCGGCGGGAATTCAGGACGTGTTGACGAAGTCGCGGGGTTCGTCGAACCCCATGAACCTGGTGCGGGCGACGATGGACGCCCTGAGCCAATTGCGCACACGGGAGCAAGTCGCCCGTCTGCGGGGAGTGAATGTCTGATGCAGATCAACGACGTCCACAAGGGAGTTCAGAAGCACAAGGCCCGCAAGCGTGTGGGGCGTGGTCCGGGGTCAGGGCAC
>CAIUHT010000915.1 GCA_903898975.1 uncultured Planctomycetaceae bacterium | reverse complement strand
CGGAACTTCCTGGGGTACGACGTGCGCGGGGCGGTGGCCAGCCCGGCGGACGTGCAGGCGGCGATTGAGCGGTACTACGCCGACCGGCAGGAGAGCATCGAGGATGTGATCGCCGGGCTCGAGATCGACGAGGATGATGAAGATCAGCGGGGGGGCTACGACCTGGCGAGTGCCGAGGAAATGGCCGACGCCGCCCCGATCCGCAAGCTGCTGAACATGGTGCTGCTGCTGGCGATCAAGGATCAGGCCAGCGACATCCACCTCGAACCGTTCGAAGACGAGTTCAAGATTCGGGTGCGGGCCGACGGGGTGCTGTTCGAGATGGTTCCCCCCCCGCGGCACCTGGCGAACGCGATCGTGAGCCGGGTGAAGATCATGGCGAACCTCGACATCGCCGAGCGGCGGGTCCCCCAGGACGGGCGCATCGAGTTGACGGTCGGGGGGAACTCGGTCGACCTGCGGGTCAGCGTGCTGCCCACGCTGTTTGGCGAGTCGGTGGTCATGCGGGTGCTGGACCGCACGGTGGTGCAGCTCGACCTGAACAAGATCGGGATGGACCCGGCGACGCTGGCGAAGTTCCGCAAGATGGTGCACCGGCCGAACGGGATCATCCTCGTGACCGGTCCGACGGGATCGGGGAAGACCACGACGCTCTACTCGGTCTTGAACGAGATGAACGAGGTCACCACCAAGGTGATCACGACCGAAGACCCGGTGGAGTACGAGATCTACGGGCTGATCCAGGTCCCGGTGAATCCGGAAATCGACGTGACGTTCGCGACGGTGCTGCGGGCGATCCTCCGGCACGACCCGGACATCATCCTGGTGGGCGAGATCCGCGACTACGAGACAGCCGAGATCGCCATCCAGAGCGCCCTGACGGGGCACGTGGTGTTCAGCACGCTGCACACGAACGACGCGCCGACGGCGATCACGCGGTTGCGCGACATGGGGGTGCCGCCCTTCCTGATCACGGCGACGGTGGAGTCGGTGCTGGCCCAGCGACTGGTGCGGAAGATCTGCGTCGAATGCCGGACGCAGTTCGACCCCAGCGACGAACTGCTGATGGAGCTGCAGCTGCCGTTGGCGCAGGCGCGGAAGTACAAGTTCTACTACGGCAAGGGGTGCCAGCGGTGCAACAACACCGGGTACAAGGGGCGGACGGGGATTCACGAGCTGATCGACGTGACCGACGATATCCGCGACCTGATTGCCACCGAGGCGTCGGTCGATGACATCGCGAACCTCGCCCGCTCGCAGGGGATGACCAGTCTCCGCGAGTCGGGACTGAAGCTCATCTTCGACGGGGTGACAACGATCGACGAAGTCGTGCGCGAGACGGTGACCGAGGGCTTCGACTGAGTTGGCGGTGGCCCCCGGGTGGGAAGCGATTCCCGCGAGGGGGTGGGGCCCTGGGTCGTGTGGCCCGGGGTGGTGTGGCCCGGTGTGGTTCGGGTCGTGTGGGGCGGGACGAGTGGGTGAGGGCGGGCCGCGGACGGCCTGGCTGGATTCGACAGGCGGTTTCACTCTGGCGTGCGGGAGATTGCGATGCCGGTTTACCAGTACGAAGCGATGGACGCCACCACGGGGGCGGAAGTCAAGGACAGCATCGAGGCGCCCAGCGAAGCCGAGGCGCAGGCCCTGGTGCGCCAGAAGGGGCTGTTCGTCACCCGGATCGCCGAAAAGGGGAAGGGGAAGAAAGACAAAGATAAAGACAAGAAAAAAGACAAAGACAAGAAGAAGGGGGCGGGTGCCAAGCGGCAGAAGTCGTTCACCATTGGCGGGGTGTCGGCGAAGAAGCTGTGCACGTTCACCCGGCAGCTCTCCACGCTGCAGGACGCCGGGCTCCCCATCTTGCGGTCGCTGCGGATCCTCGAGGGGCAGGCGAAGCCGGGAGAT
>CAIUHT010000914.1 GCA_903898975.1 uncultured Planctomycetaceae bacterium | reverse complement strand
GTTCGACAACACGCCCAAGAATCCCCGCCAACCACACACTCCCCCCCAGGTGGTGCGGTGGGGAACCGGGCTGGGCCAGGAGCAAGCCAGCTGCTTCCTGGCGGTGACCGCCGACAGCCCCGAGGCGTTTGATAAACTGCGGGAAGACAACGACCGCACGTTGAGACAGCAGATCGAAGCCGCCCAAGCGGATCCCGGCGCTCCCGCTCGCTGAGTCGCCCACTCGCCGAGTCGATGAGCCGCGGAGTCGTCCCGGCGTCCCGTCACTCGGGGGCCCCAATCGCGCAGTCACACCGTGGGGCCGCGACACCAAGGGCCGAGCGGGCCATCGCAGGAGCCCCTGCGCGCCGCAACAAACGCGGCCACAAAGATCACCGCGAGGGCCTCTCACCCAGCACGCGGCAACTGCTGGGCGGGTCGGGGCGAGCCTGGTTCCGCTGGAGCGCGAAAAAACACCGACGTCCACTGGGACGCCGGTGTTTTGTATTTCAGCACCGAATTGCGGAGTCGACTGCCCCTGGGCATCCCGACCCACGCGGCCAACGGGCGAGAACTCAGCCAGCCGAAGGAGCTTCGGCGGGAGTCTCAACCACGACGGGAGCCCCGGCACCAGCCGCACGCGCCTTCTTCTGGCCGCGCTTCCGCCGGTCGTTCTTCCCGACAAACTCGACCAGTGCCTGCTGACCACCATCGCCCAGCCGGCGATCGGCGATCCGCAGAATGCGGGTGTAGCCCCCCTGGCGATCCGCGAATTGGGTGGCCAACGGGCCAAAGAGGATGTCAACCGCCTCCTGGTCACGCAGCAGGGCGAAGGCTCGCCGCCGGTAGTTGACGCCAGCGGCCCGGGCCTGGGCCCAGTCCTGCCACTGCTTCGACTGCCGCCAGGTCTTCCATTCTTCGGTGTTCCGCGCCGCCTTCGTTGCGAGCGGCTCGGCCTTGGCATCCGAGACCTTGGCCTTGCGAGCCATGGTAATCAGCTTTTCGATGTACGGCCGCAACTCCTTGGCCTTAGCGACGGTCGTAATGATCCGACCAGCCACCTTCGGCGCCCCCTCGGCCCCCTCCTCGAACCTCACCGTCTTGATGAGGCTGGCCGCCATGTTGCGAAACATGGCATGCCGATGGGATGCATTCCGACCCAGGGTACGGCCGGCAATTCGGTGACGCATGGGACAATCGCCTCAACGAGAACGTATTCAAATGGGAACGGGGAACCAGGGAGGGTCGACTGCTCAACCCGCACCAGGCTCGATCAACGCCGGGGAGCCACTCGCTGACCCAGCTTCAGGCCAATCGACTCCAACCGCTCACGAACTTCCTGCAGCGTGGTCTCGCCGAAGTTACGGACCTGCAGCAGCTGCTCTTCTGTCCGCGACACCAGGTCACGGACAGTGTTGATTCCCTCCGACTCCAGGCAATTGGTCGCCCGGACAGTCAGATTCAGTTCGGCGAGGCTGCGGTCGAGCTTCTCTTCGAGATCAAGATCAAGCGGCGCGTAACCGGTCTGCTCGCCCATGCCCAACAGGCCACCCCGATCGGGAGGCATCTCGGGGCCGGGCTCGCGGTAGGTGATGAACGGATTCAGGTGCTTGCGGAGAATCTTCGCCGCCTCAACCAGCGCCATCTCGGGCGTCGTGGTTCCGTTCGTCCAGATTTCCAGCACCAGCTTGTCGTAGTTCGTTCGCTGACCGACCCGGGTCTCTTCGATCTTGTACCGCACCCGCGTGACGGGAGCGAAGATCGCGTCGACGGGAATCACACCAACTTCGGGATTGTTGTGGTAGTGCTCGGTCGCCGGCAGGAACCCGCGACCATTCTCCACCGTCATCTCGATGTTCAGCGGGACATCGTCGGTCATCGTCGCCAGGACCAGGTC
>CAIUHT010000913.1 GCA_903898975.1 uncultured Planctomycetaceae bacterium | reverse complement strand
GTGCAGCCCAGGCTGTAGATGTCGGCCCGGATATCCGCCTTGCTCGAACACCGCGCCTGCTCCGGCGCGATGTAGTCGGGCGTTCCGACCGCCTGGCCGTGCGAAGTCAGCGGGTTCCCGTCAGCCTCGCGATCAAACTTCGCCAGTCCAAAGTCGAGAATCTTCAGCAGCGGCATCTCTTGGGAGTTGCCCGCAATGATCAGGTTGGCAGGCTTGATGTCTCGATGCACCGTGCCACATTCCAGCGCATGCTGGAGCCCCAGGGCAGCCTGCCGCATGCACTCGCAGAGCCAGGGAATCTCCGGACGGTCCGCCTGGGCCATGACAGTCTTCAGATCCCGGCCATCGACATATTCCATCACAAGGTAATATTTCTCCCCTTCTTTATCGGCGTCAAAGGCCCGCACGATATGGGGCGAGTCGAGTGAGGCGGCAACGCGGATTTCCCGCAAAAAGCGCGGAATCCCCGTCTCTTTTTCCGCCAGTTTCGCCTTGAGCACCTTGATGGCGACCGTATTTCTCATCACCTCATGGGTCGCTTTGAAGACCGCGCCCATGCCGCCAGTTCCCAGGAGGTCGTTCAGGCGGTACTTGCCGAGGTGGAACTGGCATCGTCCCTCAAGCAATGTCAGGCACTGCCAGCGAGAGAGCCATTCCTGCTTGAACAGTTGCCGGATGATCTTCTTGGGATCGTTCGAATCGACGGACTCGGCAAATCGCAACTGGTCTTCGCTCAGCAGGCGACTGCGACGCAGCAGGGCGATGATTTCAGCCTTGTTCTGCGGCATCGTGGCTCATCCACAAAGACGGATGGGATGGGATTGGGCAATCGAGGTTGAGAACTCGCCTGCGACAGGGATCGCTGGCTGGATTCACGGTTCCGGTCAACGAATTGGCTGGGCCCAGCGCCACCCGTGGATGACGCTCCCAGGCTCGATCGTCGGATGACAGGTTCAGTCAGAATCGTTGATGGGGCGAAGGCTCCCGGTGTGGCTGGGAGACCGCAGACATCAGCGGGAATTCCTGTGTGTGCGCTGCTGGAAAAGTTTACGGTCTCTGTCCAAAAAATGAAACCTTCCCCGATTCCGGGCGGGATTTGGAATTCCAATCGAGACACCTGGATCTGCAGCTGACGTGGACCGAGGGCCGCTCCAGTTGCTCGCCCTCTGCCTGGCGTTGGGCCGCCTCTGCCCCCGCACTCCCGTAAGCCGCGCAGCAATCTTCGACCTCCGCCTGAGGCTGTCGGGAATCCGCCGGGCCAGCAGTCACCCTGGGAGCGGGCTCCCCGCAGCCGCAACCCGCCCCTCGAAGACGATCAGTCAGCGACTTGCCCCGACTCCCGAGACTTCGCACAATTCGACCCGGGGGGCGTTTCAGGCCGGTTCTGACGCTGGTTCCAGCCTCCCCCACTGGCTCCTGCAGCCGGGCCGACATTTCGTGATCTCTCTTGGGACCTGTCGATGAAGTCCGCACCCGTGGTCTCCGTGCTCTGGGCCGGTTGTGTTGCCTTGGCCCTTGTGTGCTGCCTGACC
>CAIUHT010000912.1 GCA_903898975.1 uncultured Planctomycetaceae bacterium | reverse complement strand
GGGCTCGGCCTCGTCGGCGAGTCGCTGCGGGTCACTGTCGATGACGACGAACGACTGGCCCCGGTCGACCAGGTGTTGGCAGATGGTGCGTCCCATGCGGCCCAGTCCGCAGACGATGTAGTGATCGCTCAGTTGCTCGATCTGCCGCTGCATGCGCCGGTCCCGCAGAAGTTGCTGGATGTCATTGCTGAACAGGAACTGCCCGAACTGGAAGGCCGAGTACGAGACGACCCCCACGCCAATTCCGAGAAAGCCGATGACAAACAGCCGGCCTCCCGGTCCCAGGGGAACCATTTCGCCATACCCGACCGTGGTCATGGTGGTGGCGCTCATGTACAGGCAGTCGATCCAGCTTGCCCTGGGAGAGAAGAACTTGAAGCCGAGCGTGCCCACCAGCAGCAGCCCGCACAGCATCTGGGCGGTCTGAAACAGCCGCTGGCGAACCTCGGGCAGGGTCGTGCTGGAACCAACGCGCGGGAAAACCATGCGGCGAGTCTACAGCCCCAGCAGCCACTTCGACAAACGGGCGGTGGGCAGGTTGGGGGCAATCAACTGGGCGGGGGTCCCGCGCTCGCGCAGGACCGCTTCAGCCGCCAGCCAACCCGAACGCACCGCCCCCTCCATCGTGCTGGGCCAGCCGGTGTCGATCCAGTCGCCCGCCAGGAACAGCCCGGGGACCCTGGTGACCGGCCCCGGCCGATACGCATCGTGCCCGGGCCAGACCGCCAACACCGCCCGATGCTCGGTCACCAGGCGCGAGCGAACCAGTCGGGCCGGTGAGTTGGGAAACGCCTCGGCCAGTTCGGCAACCACCTTGGCCACTGTCTCGGCGGCCGGTCGGCTGGCCACATCGTGCGACGCCGAGATCACCACCTGCCCATACCAGGTGCCATCGGGCGTGCGGGCACCGGGTTGAATCTGGTCGCGGTTGAACAGCCATTGGCTGGTCTTGCCCACGAGGGTGACATGCCGGTCGCTGGTCAGCGGCTGGTCGTACCAGAGGTGCACGCTGCTGATGGGGGCGGTCTCGAGCCGGCCCGGGCCTTCGCTCTCGCGCCACCACGGCTCGAACTGCGGGACCAGCTTGGGGACGCGGTAGGCCGGCACCGCCAGCACCACCCGCTGGGCCGACAGTTGTTCGCCATCTCGCAACTGCACTGCGACCCCGCCCGGCTCCGCCTGCACCCGCTGAACCGACGCATTCAGCCGCAGTTGAACTCCCCGGGCCCGCAGGCTCTCCTGCAGTTCGGCGCCATACAGGCGATCGAGCGGCACTGTGGGGAGCCACACCTCCCAGCCCGCCCGGTGCGAGAGAAACGCGTCGACGAAGACCTTGCGGGCATGGGCGGCGTCGAGGCGATCGACGGTCTCGCTCAGGGCGCTCACCAGGACCACGTGCCAGAAGTTTTCGATCGCTCCCGGCGTCTGCCCGGCATCGGCCAGCCACTGGTCGAAGGCGACCCCCTGCAGCTTGTGACTGGGGGTGCGGGCCAGTTGCTTCAATCCGCGGGCCAGGCTGACCCGGTCGGACCAGCTGAGGTATGACAGCCCGGCGAACGAGACCGCCAGGTGCAGTGGGGCGGGCAACGCGGACGACGCGAACTGATGCCGCGTCCCCCGCGGACCAATGAAGGTGAGCCGGGACTCGCGGGCGATGAATTGGGCAATGCCCATCTGCTCGCAGAAGCGGGCGAAGTTGGTGCAGCAACCGAGGGACACGTGCTGGCAGTTGTCGAGCCACTCGCCCGATTCGGTATCGTAAAACGAACTGGCCCGGCCCCCGAGTCTTTGCCGCGATTCGAGCAGCACCACGCGACAACCCCGTTCACCCAGTGCGGCGGCACAGGCCAGCCCCGCCAGGCCCCCGCCAATCACGATCACCGAATCGGCTTCAGGGGGGGAGACCAACGCGGGGAACCCGGGAGCGTTAGTGAGGGGACCGGAGGAGCCAGTCATTCAAACGGCCCCCTGGCAGCGGGGCCAACTGCGGCACTGGGCCAACTGGGGCGATGGGCCAGCGGGCTATGCGAACTGCCTGTCTTGGAAAGCGTGGCAGTCGAAGGGACCGAGTTGTCTCGGAAGGCGTTGGGGCAATTCCCGGGCAGGTCACCTGTGCGCGCGACCCGAGGCCAATGACCGGTGACCGGTGAGTGAGCCGTACAGGCCCACCAGGCAGGGGGCCGGGAGTCACGCCCGGCGCGGGGGCTCAGGTGGGGCCCGGGGCGGACGCCGACGCGACAGGGGAGAGCCGTGGAATCCATCACCGGGAGGGGATCTGGAAGCCGGAGAAATGCGAACCCGGGCGAACGGACCGCCCAACAGAAAAACCGGGCCGCGTTGACCACAATGCACGCGACCCGGTTGATTCAGGAGAGCCAGAAATTCGAGAGCGGGTGATGGGGATCGAACCCACGACATCAGGCTTGGGAAGCCAGCACTCTACCGCTGAGTTACACCCGCAGAGCAGTCTCGCGACCACGCTTTCCAGATTACCGGCCCGGGGGGCGAGATTCAAGCAGGAGCAGGCTGCCGCCACCGAGAGCCGTTGATTGGGGCGGACCACGGCGTTGGCTGCCGGTCATGCCAGCGGGTTCGCCCGGTTGCGAGGGCCGGGGTCGCCCCACATGGTCGGGGCCAGCGACTCAAACCCGGGTTGAAGGCCTGGGAACATCGTTGAGCTTGTGGGCAGCGTGAACTCGGCGAACCGCGTTGCGTCGCCACCAGCGGGCTGCCCGTACGTTGCGATCTGGTCGGTCTCGAGGTGAACGCGACGGAGGGCGCTACTTCAGCAGTTTTTCGACCGCCAGTTGCAGTTCTTGCCGGCGCAGGTCGACGTAGGCGATTTTCCCCTCCCGGTCGATCAGGAAGGTCGCCGGGATGCTGCGCGTCTGAAACTGGGCACAGACACCGTTCAGTGGGTCGCCGTTCATGGCATGTTTCCAGGGCATTTTCTGCTGCTTCACAAACGCCTCGACGGTCGCCCGCGAGTCATCGAAGCTGTAGCCCACAATTTCGAGCCCGCGTTCGTGGTATTGCCGGTACAGGTCACGAAGAGCCGGGAGGTCGGCCAGGCACGGAGCACAGTTGGTCGCCCAGAAATCGACCAGCACCACCTGCCCTCTCAGCCCGGCGAGAGTGAGGGGCTGCCCGTCGAGACCGGGCACATCGACCTGTGGGGCGGGCTGCCCCAGCATCTTCAGGCGAGCCTGCCGATTTTCGACAATCTCGGTCGCCTGAAAGTTGAGGGCAAAGACCCCCAGGAAGGCGTCGTAGACCTCGCGAAGCCGATCGGGTTCCCCCGCCAGTTGCGCCCGGGCCGCCAGCGTCCCCGCGACCTCGAGCGACGGGAAGGGCATTTGCACGCGGTATGTCCGCATGAGCGGGGTGTAGGCCGCCAGGGCTTTGCCCAGATCTCCCTGGCGGGCTGCCCCCAGGCAGGTGACCCGCAGCGCCGCCCCCCGCACCTGCGGATCAAGATCGGGACGGGTCAGCAGTCCCTCGGCAAGCTCCACCGCCAGTTGCTCTTGCTCGGTGGTCACCGCCAGGTTGAGCACCTGGGTCCGGGCGTCGTCGGCGTCGTCCGCCTGGGGATGGCGGGCGACGTAGTCGACCAGTTCGCGGAGCGCGGTCTGCTGTTGCCGCTGCAGCAATTGCCGCAGTGACTGAGGCTCGGTCTCGGCCGACTGCCCCCACGCCACGGAAGCGACTCCCGTCACCAGCAAGGCCCCACTCACCGCCAGACTTCTGAAGCGCATCGTCAAGTTCCCGGAAAGATCAACCAGCAAGGGGGCGCACGGTCTGAACGCGCCGGCCGCGATCGTAGCAAGACCACGCGGCCTTGGGGACCGGATCGCCGCTGGAGAGAGGTTGGCCTGCACTCGCGGGGCAGGGGGCGGGCGCACGCGGAGGAGAGCGGGGCCAGCACAGCCAGCCTGGGCCCGTCGCTTGCACCTCGGCAGGGGGCCTGCGGTCCGCCGGGTGGCCGGTCAAATGTTTCGACTTCGACCGCTGACAAGCTGCCCGGCTTCATTCCCCATGGGGACTGCGCTCGCAGGTTGTTGAGGGGGCTGCCTGGGCCGGCGCGCGGCAGCGATCATTCCACCGGCAGGCGACGACGGAGTGCGGTGCCGTAGAGGCCCCCGGTGGGTGTGCCGCGCCAGACCGCTTTTTGCCCCGCCACCAGCACGTACTTCAGCCCCTGCGGGTACTGATGCGGGTCGTCGTAAGTTGCTGTGTCGCGGAACTCTTCCGGATGAAACACCACCACGTCGGCGACCTGGTCGGCCTGGAGTCGGCCGCGGTCGGTCAGGCCCAGGATTTCCGCCGGCAGGGCGGTGCAACTGCGGATGGCGTGTGCCAGTGAGACCACTCCCTCGCGCTGCGCGTAGTGGCCAATCTTGCGGGGAAACGTCCCGTAACTTCGCGGGTGCGGTCGATCGGCCCCGGGGAGATACGCGCGGCCGTCGGAGGCGGTCGCCACCCACGGAAGCTTCATGACGTGCTGAATGTCATCTTCGTGCATGCCAAAATTGACCACCGCGGCCCCGCCGTCGAGCAGAATCTGGGTTGCCACCTGGAGTGGTGTCTGGCCTTGGGCCTGGGCCAGTTCGGCGAGCGATTTTCCGGCGTACTCGGGGTGTGGGGTATGTCGGGCGATGCGAATGCGGCCCCCCTGGTCAGCCCGCCGGAGCGCGTCGTCCAGCGCCGTATCGAGCCGGGCCTTCTGGGCGGGATCCTGCAGTCTTTGCAGGAGTTTTGCCGCGCCCCCCTCGCGGGCCCAGGTGGGCACGATGGTCGCCTCCAGCGAGGTGCTCGAGGCGATGTAGGGGTATTGATCGGCGGTGACAGTCTGCCCGCCGGCACGGGCCTGTTCGACCAGTTTCGCCGCCTCACGGACCAGCCCCCAGGCTTCCTGCCCTGTCGACTTGAAGTGCGAGATATGCACGGCAGCACCCGAATTGCGGCCAATTTCGAGTGCTTCATTGACCGCCTGGAGCAGTTGCACTCCCTCGCCCCGAATGTGGCTGACGTACAGCCCCCGGTGCCTCCCGACGGGGCGGGTGACGGCGGTCAGTTCTGCAGTGTCGGCGTAGGAACTGGGAACATAGATCAAGCCGCTCGAGACGCCCCAGGCCCCTTCGCGCATCGCCTGTTCCGCTAGCGCCTCCATCTGGGCCAGTTCGTCGGTGGTGGCCGGTCGTTGCGCCAGTCCCACCACCCGCTCTCGAAGACTCCCTTGGGGCAGCAGATGTGCCACATGAGTTCCGCAGTGCTCGCGCTCGATCTGGTCGTAATAATCTCGGGCCAAAACGGGGCCCGACCCGCAGTTGCCGGTGACGATGGTGGTACAGCCTTGCATTAGAAAATTGACATTCGCCCGGGTCTGGCGGTCGACCACCTGGCTGTCGCTGTGGTTGTGCAGGTCGATGAACCCGGGGGCGACCACCAGGCCCTGGCAATCGACAATTTGGCCGATGGTTCCAAGAGGAAACGTGCCAACGGCGACAATGCGGTCGCCACGGATGGCGACGTCACCCAGGCGGGGTTCGGCACCACTCCCGTCGACGAGCAGGCCCCCCTGGAGCAGCAGATCGGCCGAGACGGCCAGGACATTGGGGGCGGGTTCGGTCTGAGCGTGCAGTGTTGAGTGATTTTGGAACGCCCCCAGCACCAGGCCGCACACAACGGTCAGCCAGGCCGGGGACAGGCGGTGAGAGACAGTCGCAGAGGAGATGTTCATGAGGGGGTTTTCCGGTATGCGGGGGAAACGAGGAAGAGGCGGGGCGAGCCGGTGGTGGCGAGCGAGGTCCGGGGCAGTGTGACGGAACTGACGTGTGAGACAGCCGATTTTGGCTGGTTTTCAGCCCGATTTCGCTGAGTCAGTTCGAGCCTTGGTAAGTCAGGTCGGCCGGACTGGGCAGGCCGGACTGGGCAGGCCGGACTGGGCAGGCCGACGCTGCCGGGGCGACGGGACGAGCGTGGCGGGGGGTTGTTGGTTGGAGCGGTGGAGCGTGACTGCCGGGGGAGAGAACGCCAGCGAGAGCACCAGTCAGCACACCGAGATGCATCCTGAGCGATGAGACTTCCGCGATGAAACTTCAGCACCGGCGAGTTCTGGGTCGAGGGTAAAAAGGACTCGCGCAGCGAGAGTTCTGGGCTTGGGCCGGGGGTTGAACGGGGTGGGCGGGCGCTGGGATATGGACCTGTGAGCGGGC
>CAIUHT010000911.1 GCA_903898975.1 uncultured Planctomycetaceae bacterium | reverse complement strand
GGATACGGGACCCCGGGGTAGGGGGCTGCCGGATACGCGACCGGCCCGAACCCAGGGGCGGGATACGCCGGGGGGACAAACCCGGCGGGGACCACGCCGGGCGGGAACAGCGCGGGGTTGAAGACTGGTGCCGGGGCGGCGGGTGGAACCGCACTCGTGGGGGCCGGAGCGCTCGCCTTCGTTGCGGCACCGGACGCCCCATTGGACGTGGGGGCCGCCGCACTGGCGTCGGGGCCGGCTGACTCGCGTCGAGCCTGCAGTTCCTGCAGTTCGCGATTCAGTTCGTGCACGCGGTGCAGCTCGTCGCGGATGACATCGAGTTGCCGATTGTGGGCACTGCTGAAGGCCTGCACCACCATCGACATCATCTGCGTGGTGTGGTCGAGGTACTGCTGCTGCATCCGCTGCATCTGCTCGAGCATCAGCGCCGTTGAAGGGTCGCTGAGCGATGTGGGGCCCCGGCCGGGAATCTCGGCAAGCCCCTCACCCGCATTGAGTGGTCGCAGCCCCATGGGACGCTTTTTCGTCCGCCGACTCAGTCCCCGTTCGCCACTGGCCTGACCGGTCGCCTGACCCGGGACCGGCTGCCCCGCCTTGGCCGCAGCGGCCTGTTCGTCGGTCTCTTCCTGCGCCAGCCGGGGGAGGTCTTTGAGCGGGGCCACCACCAACTGGAATTTCCCCACCCGCACCTGTTCGTCCGGGGCCAGGCAGGCCAGTTCGACCTGGCGCTCGTTGACCTGCACCCCCGTGTCGGACCGCAGATCGATGAGCCAGCAGTGGCGGTCGAGGGTCACAAACGCGGCATGCACCCGATCGACACTGCCATGCTGCAACCGCAGGTTGCACAGATCGCTCCCCCCGACCAGGGTGAGCCGCTTGGTCAGTCGGCAGACCCGCCGCTCCCCCGTACGACTGTGGGCATTCAGGAAGACCAGGCCGGTATCGGCGGTGGAATCGCCCGGGGCATCCCAGATCGAAAAGCGGGTTTCCGGATGCACGGCAGGGTGTTCGCCCCCCACCGGCCCCAGCAGCGTGAGTTCGTAGGGACCAATCTGGACGGGCTGACCAGGCAGGACCCAGCCTCGGGACCGGGTGGAATGCCCCCAGTGAATGCCGGTGCGACTGTCGAGATCGAGACAGGCGAGTTGTCCGTCGATGACCTGCAACCAGGCGTGCCGACGGCTGATTTCGGGGTCGACCAGGCAGATGTCGCAATCTTCCCGCGAGCCCACCAGCAGGCTCGGGCCGCGACGTTCCAGCTCTTTGGACTGGCCGGTGCGGGAATCGACCACGCGCAGACGAACGGTGGCCTCCAGGCCGCACGCTCTGGCGAAATCGTCCCAGCGGGCACCGGGGGAAGGGTTGGTCATCACGCGCTCAAGTTTGCCCACCACAGCCTGGGCAAAGGATTCTTATGTACAGTATGTGGTCGACGATGCTGGCGAGCTTTCCGACACAATTATACCGGCGCTGCTGCGGGAGTGGTATTGCCCCCCAGTCGTCAAATCCACAATTCCCCCGATTCGCAAAACCTGAATGATCGGTAGAGCCGATAAATCCCTCAGAGTCTGCCATTTCAGGGGCACGCCCTCGTTGGCCTTGGGTTGTTTTTGAACAACCATTCAGTCCCCTCAACTGGCCTGCGTCGGCAACCCTCTCCTTCCCGGTGATCCCCATGCCCACCTGGAGTCGATTCGAACAGCCCCATCGCCAGCGCTGGCTTGCCGCCACGCTCGCCTCTTTGGGGCTCGCTTCGCTCGCGGGCTGCTCGACGCCCAACATGGCCCTGGCCCCCCCCCGCCGGGTCTCCCCTGCTGCCCAGGCGGCTGGCATGGTTGCGACGACTGGACCGCAGACTTCAGCGAACGCCCGGGCTAAGGGTGTTGCGACTTCTCCCGCAAACTCTGACACGAATCTCCCGGCGACTGCCGCAGTTGCCGCCAGTGGCCTGGTGGCCGCCACGAAAACTCCCTCAACGGCTCGCCCATCGCCTGCCACCACCCCCCGCGGCGCCATCCGCCAGGTCTCGGGCGAAGAGCTGGCCCCGCCTGTCCCGACTGTGAGCGGCGCCCCGGGAGCCGGCCCGACGGGATCGGAATTGACGGGATCAGAATCGACGGGGACCGCATCCACTCCGAACCGGCTCACCTCGACTCGCCTCTCCTCCACCCAGGCACCGCGGCGGGCCCGCAACGAATTCACCGAACGGCTCGAACTCCCTTCCGGGCTCCCCGGAGCCGAGGCCCCGCCGGCCGTCCTCCCCCCCAGCACCGATCCCGAGGCCCGCGCCCGGGCAATCGCCAACCTCTTTCCACCCCTCCCCGAGATCGTTCCCGACCCCCCTCTCGACCCGTCGCAGCCCCGCTACTCGCTCGCCGAACTTGAGTCGCGCACGCTGGCGCTGGCTCCCACGCTCGACCAGGCCCGGCAAGCCATCTCGGCCGCCGAGGGACTCGCCTGGCAGGTGGGCCGGCCCCCCAACCCGCAGGTCGGGTATGAAGGGGACACCATCAACACCAACGGGACGGCAGGCTACAACGGGGTCTTCTTCGAACAGGTGGTTCGCACCGGCGGAAAGCTGGAACTCGCCCGGCAGTCGGCCAGTTACAACGTCGCGAACGCGCAGCTCGACTCGGTCAAGGCACAGGCCGACCAGCTGAACGCCGTCCGCAAGGCGTGGTTCGCCGTGCTGGTCGCCCGCGAAAACGTCCGCATCAACCGCGTGCTCGCCGAGTTCACCGAGTCGATCTTCGAACTGCCGGTCGACCAGGTCCGCGACGAACAGGTCGCCCCCTACGAACCACTCCCCCTGCGGGCGCTGGCGGTGCAGGCCCGGGCCAATCATCGCGCCGCGATCGCGCGGGAAGAGTCGGCCTGGCGGCAACTGGCGGCGGCGATTGGAGACCCCGATCTCCCGCGTGGGGCGCTCGATGGCTCGGCCCTGCTCCCCGCCCCGGCCTTCGACCAGGGACAACTCGCCGCCCTCATCGATCAGTCACACACCGACCTGCTCGCCGCGACCAACCGCGCCCAACAGGCCCGGGTCGATGTCGAGGCGGCGTGCCGGGCGCGCGTCCCCGACCTCCGCGTCTACTCGGCCCTGCAGCACGACGCCACCACCCCGCCCACGCAGCGCACAACCTTCAACGTGCAGGTCGGCATACCCGTCCCCATCTTCGACCTCAACCGCGGGAACATCCAGAAGGCCCAGGCCGATCTGGCCAAGGCGGCCCGCGAGACCGAACGGGTGCGGAATGGGCTCCGGCAACAACTCGCCGACGCCTGGCAACGCTACGAAACCGCCCGCATCCAGGTCGCCGCCTACCGAATCGACATCCTTCCCGACCAGGCCCGCGCCTATCTCGGGTTCGTCAAGTCGCACGACCAGGCGGGCGGAGCCAGCTACACCGACATCGTGGTGGCCCAGCAGAACCTCTCGCAGGCCCTCTCCACCTACCTCAACGCGCTCGATGATCAGTGGGCCGCCTGGGCCGACCTCATGCAACTGCTGCAGGTGCAGGACCTGGCCGGGTGGAATCCGGGTGAGCCTCTGCCCGCCCCCCCGACTCCCCCGGCGGGTCAACAGCTCCCGCCGCAGCCCGCGCCGATCATGCCGTAAAGTGCGAGTTTGCCGGATTCAAGTTCTGTGCCGCTCGCGTCGATCTTAACTCCTGGGTGTTCTTCACCTCCTTCTCTTCCCGTTGGACCGGTTCCTGAGCCATGAATCGCATCATCAACCGTCTGTTCCTGCTGGGTGCCGGGCTGCTCCTGAGCGTCGTCGGCTCGGGCTGCTGCCACACCTGCAACAATCACGGCAGCTGCCTGGGAGGATACCAGGATGGCTGCGGAGCCGACTCCGGGTGCGACGACGGCATGAGCGGCGCACGGGTCTCCCGCCTCCGGCGGACCCGCCAGCGGGTCAGCGATGCCTGCTCGGCCGACATGGTCGACTGCGACGACTGCGGTCGCCGCGGCCGGCGAAGTGCCGATCACGGTCTCTGCGACGATTGCAGCCGGGCCAGTCGCCGCGACCGTCGCGTCGTGCGTGGCCGCGGTGGCCGCGGTGCCAACGCCGGCTTCTGCGACCCCTGCGGCGGCAGCTGCACCGGCGTCTGCGGAGCCGGGGCCAGCTACGGTGTGCCCATGTCGGCCGGCGGAAGCTGCTGCGGCGCTGACGGGGGCAGCTTCCCCATGTCGGGTGACATGCCCATGGGAACCTACGGTGCCGGGATGCCCGTCGAGGGGATGAGTGGCGGGATGTCGGGAAGCAGTGGCTGCTCGTCGTGCTCGGGTGGCTCGGGAGCCAGCCTGGGTGGCATGCCCATGGGGGGCATGACCTACGGCAACACCACCATGCTCCCCGGGACCGTCATCAATGGCCCCATCGTCAGTGGCGGGATGGTCGGTGGCAGTTCGACCGGGTGGGTCCCCGCCCAGATGCCCACCGGCACCACCGGCACCTCGGAACCCCTGCCCGCTCCCAGCGCTGGCACCACCGTCTACTCCAATCCGACCGGGGGGAGCACCGCTCCCAGCCCGGGAACGTTCCCGACCCCGGCTCGTTGATGAGATTTGCCCCCCCCGGTGAGGAGAGGAGCCTCGCCGGGGGGTGGCTGCGTGCGGACCACTCGGGCTGGGGGACTCGTTCCCCCGGCCCGATGGTCTTTGTGCATTTGTAGCTGGTCCCTCGGCACACTGTGGGCTTCGACCAGCCGAGGGAGTCGTCGCGGCCGTGGGAGAGTGGTGAGTGGAGAGTGAACGGCGGTGCTTCGCCTGGGCCGACTGCCCTGGGGCGAAGCGTGGTGGCCCCAGGTGGGGCTGATCAGCGCTGAGTTCGCTCCCCTCGCGCGAGAAGTGCCTGGCGCCTCGTGGTGGCCGGCTGTCTCTGGCGGGTCTTCACGATGCCCGCTTGTCGTCCACGGGGCGGGCGACCCCTTCGATCTGGTTTTCGATCAGCTCGACATCGCGGGTCTGCTGACCAATCCGAATGCCAACCCGCTGGCCGGGCTGTCTGGTCTCGCGGATCGCATTCTGCCGCAGGGTGATCGACTCGGTCTCCCCCTGCACGTCAATGGCCACCCCATCGTCGGGTCCACTGTCGACAATCCGGTTGTTCTCGAACGTGTTGCGGTGCGGGGCGAACGCCTTGCCGCGCTCGGGACGAAACAGCACCCCCGCCTTCCCGCTCCCGACAATCAGGTTGTCGCGGACCAGGTTGTTGTTGTCGCGGTGCCCAATCGACACGCCGTAGCTGCGGTTCCCGCGCACGGTGTTTTCCTCGGCGAGCCCGAACTTCACCCCCCAGCAGAAGAACACCCCAATGTCGTTGTCTTCGAGGGTGTTCTTCCGCATGATCGGCCGCTGCGAGCCCGAGCCCGGGTGCAGCCCCAGCCCCGCGTTCCCATGGCTGTGGCAGTTCTCGACCAGCACATCGTGGCAGATCTGCCAGCTGATCCCATCGCCGTTGTAGTTGCGGGCCTCGACCCCGCGAATGACGATGTCCCGGCAATCCTGCAGGAAGATGCACCCCGCGTAATTGCCATCGAGGTTCTCGTTCTCACCCCGGTTGCCATCGAGCACCAGGTTCTCGAGGGTCACGTGGTGAATGAACTCGCCGGTGAACAGCGGAAACAGCGTGGCAACGGTCGGTTCGCCCATCTCCCAGAAGTTCTCCCGCAGCCCGCGGTCGAGCTTGAAGCGGTTCCCCTTGCGGGCCACCAGTGTCCGCTTGGCGACATTCTGCCCGCCATGATGCGGGTTCTTCGCCCGCAGGCAGATGCCATCACCCACCTCGAAGCCCCGGGCGTCGGCGAGGGTGATCTCCTGGTCGTACCAGTCGGAGTCGGCGGCGAGTCGGGTCTTGATCGACGGCTGCTTGACAATCTGCGTGTCGGTCCCCGCCCCCCGGATGCGAACCCCCGACGGCAGGTAGACGGCGTTGCGGAAGTGGAACGTCCCGGGCAGCAGTTGCACCGTTCCGCCCCCCCAGCGGGCCACGCTGTCGACCGCCGCCTGGATCACCTTCTCGCTCTTCCCCACCAGGTCCCCCTTCTCCGGACCGACGGTCAACGTGAGCCGCTCGTCCCAGTCGGGCTCAAACCGCTCATCCCCTGCAGTCGCGCGCGGGTTCTGCACCTCGGGAGCACGGCTTGAGCGGTCACCGTCGCGCGGCCCGCGTTCGGCACCCCGCGGACCGTCGTCCTGGGCCAGCAGGCGGGAGGCCCCCCCCGCGAGAGCGGTCGCCGACCAGCCGAGCGACCAGCCCATCCACGTCCGCCGACTGAGGGACCGGGGCTCCTGCCCCCTCGACTCTGAAGACTGCTGCCGCATGGAAGAACTCCGGTGGGAGGGAGGAAACGGACGGTGGAACTCACGCGATCTCCGCACGCCTGCCCGGACGAATCCAGCCAGGGCGTTCGACTTTCACTCGACATTCACGGGTCACTCGAGATTCGCGTCGTGCCACGGACAGCCCAGCATAATCAACTCT
>CAIUHT010000910.1 GCA_903898975.1 uncultured Planctomycetaceae bacterium | reverse complement strand
CTGCACGAAGTCGGGCTAAAGAAGGCGAACGCGTGGGGCCTGCACGACATTCACGGGAACGTGTACGAGTGGTGTCGGGACTGGTACGACGCCAAACTGCCAGGCGGTGTTGATCCGGAACAGACCACGCAGGCCTCGTACCGGGTGTTCCGGGGCGGCTCGTGGTACGACCGCGCCGTCTTCTGCCGCGCGGCGAGTCGCGTCAACGTCGAGCCGGGCCATCGCTACTACGACCTCGGCTTTCGTGTCGTCCGCAGTTCCGAGCAGTAACAGCAGCAACAGTGACGTAGCGCAGCCCTGAGCGCAGGGCTGAGACGGCGCGGTGGGCGGGCCTCAGCCCGACCCCCGCCGGCTCTGCCCGGAGCTCTGGGCGGAGCGCCGCGCGGCATGGTGTACAAGCGTAATGACATTTGTTCAGCTGAGGGTTCTGCAATGCCAACACGACGCGACTGGTTGAAGAACGTAGTCTGGACCGCGAGTGCCGCTGGGCTCGCGCTCCCCGCGCACCTGCTCGCGCAGCCGGCCGGGGGCAAAAAGGTCGCGTTCCTGGTGGGGGTCGACAAATACCTGAAACCCGGCTTCCGGGCGCTCACCTGTTGTGAACGCGACGTGGTCCAACTGGAAGGGGCCCTCCGCGAATTGGGGTTTTCGCAGATCGAAGTTCTGCTCGGCAGCGGCACCGGAACCAAGCGGGCGACCAAGGCGAACATCGAGCAGGCGCTGCAAAACCTGGTCAAGCAGTTGGGCCAGGACGACTTAATCGTCGTGATGCTGAGCGGCCACGGTCAGCAGTTCTCACAAGCCGGCAAGACCCAGGAAGACGCATTCTTCTGCCCGGTCGAAGCCGTCAATCGAGACGCCACCACGCTGGTCTCCCTGTCGTACGTGACGGACGAAGTCCTGGCAAACAACGTCGGCAAACGCCTGGTCCTGGTCGACGCCTGCCGGGACGCCCCGAAGGACCCGAACAAGGGAGCAAAAGGGATCCAGGGGAGGCAGATCACACTGGCGGAAGACACCGGCGTCTTCTTCAGCTGCCGAGCGGGCCAGCAGTCTTACACGAACGAAGAATTGAACCACAGCCTGTTCACCTACTGCGTGCTGGAAGCCCTGCGCGGCGAAGGAGCGGTCCAGGGAGAAGTCACATGGGACGGCATGGTAAGCCATGTGAAAAGCCGCATGGCAATGGCCGACATGAAGCAACGGGTGCCAGAAGGTTCTCTACAATCACCCATCAGCGCCGGCAGCGTGGACCACACGGTGCTGGGACGGGTGAAGTCAACTGGCACACCCACTCGCCCGAAACCGGCTGAAACCGTCGGCACAAAAGCGGGAGATGAAAGAGACGACAACGGGCTGAAGATGAAACTCGTCTGGTGCCCGCCGGGGCAGTTCACGATGGGCAGCCCGAAGTCGGAGATGGGGCGGTTTGATGACGAAGACCAGGTCCAAGTCAGACTGACGAAGGGATTCTGGATCGGCAAATACGAGGTCACGCAGGGGGAGTGGGAACGCGTGATGGGCACAACGCCCTGGAAGGGACAGAGTCTCGTGAAGGAAGGCTCGCGGTACGCGGCGACGTATGTGAGTTGGGAAGACGCCACGGAGTTTGTGGCGAAGCTGACGACACAGGAGCGTCAAGCGGGGCGGCTGCCGGCGGGCTCGCGATACACACTGCCAACCGAAGCGCAGTGGGAATATGCGTGTCGGGCAGGAACACAGACGGCCTATGGTTTCGGCGGTGACGCATCGCGGTTAAGCGAGTACGCCTGGTTCGAGG
>CAIUHT010000909.1 GCA_903898975.1 uncultured Planctomycetaceae bacterium | reverse complement strand
TGCAGTCGGTGCAGTCGGTGCAGTCTGCGGCGGGCAGGCTGGCAACTCCGAGGCTGCGATCACAGCCTGACCTGCGGGGCAGAAACCAGCGTGCCGGGGGAGGGGAGGCATGATGCACTCGCAAGCAGTCGAACAACAGGCGAACAGAAACCAGGGCAGCGACAGAGCAGACCGACACAGACCAAACGCGGCCTGAACGCACGCTCTGCCCCGCCAATCACCGATTCCCCAGTTTACCGAGAGACCAGACACAGGCATAACCCCGCACCCACCCTCCACCCTTCTCACCGCACCCCAAACTCCGCCCCACTCATCCCCCAATCCTGCGGTCCGCCTCGCCGTTTCCTCGGACGGGACAGGGCAAACCCAGGGGCAGTTCGATCACCTCGCCACAGGGGGGAATCAGCGGTATCCAGTCGGCGACCGGGAGTCCCGCCAGGGCGCCCCGCAGGCTGCAGATCACCCCGCCGTGGGCGACCGCGACCAGGCATTCTCCCGCCGGCAGCCCGGCGTACCATTCCAGGACTCGATCGCGCACGGCGTACGTGGTCTCACCCCCTGCGGGCGTCCAGGTGTCGGGTTCCGAGATCATCTTGAGCATGGCGTCTCCCGAGGTCTGAAAGATCTCCGACCACGGGACTCCCTCCCAGGCGCCGAAGTGCCGTTCTTTCAGACGCGGCTCCAGCACCGGAGTCAGCCGCAGCCTGTCCGCCAGCGCGACCGCGACCGCCGTCGCCCGCTGCAATCCCGAATGCAACACGTGGGCGACAGGGTACGCGGCCAGTTGCTCGACCAACTGGGGAATCATTGCTTCCCCCTCGGGCGAAAGAGGCACGTCGAGTTGCCCGTAGCAGCGGGAGCGAAACTCGTCCGCGACCGGGGGATGACGCACCAGCAGCAAGGTTCCCGACATGGTTTCGCTCGCAGTCATTCGGCCCCGGCCCGCTGGGCACAGGCCACCATCAACACCAGTAACTGGGCGAGATAGCACTGGCAGCCCAGGCAGTCGCCCGTGACTCCGCCCAACCGCCGCTGCACGTACCGCGACCAGGCGGCGACACACAGCAACACCAGCCCCACCGTGAGCAGTGCCCGCAGCGGGTCGAGCCAGATCCACGGTCCCCCCCAGGCCAGCATGCCCGCCGAGCCCAGCCACAGCCGGGCCGTCGTGGGCTGGCTCCCCACATCGCGGCTCAACCCGTCGCGACTGGGAATGGGGGCGATGGTCGCCATCATGCGGAGGATGGCCCAGCGGCCCACCGCACCCGCGGCGAGGCAGGTGGGCACCACCGCCCCGCCCGCCGACTGGGCGAGCGACTGCAGGCAGCTCCAGCGCAGCCCAACCGCCAGCAACAGCCCGAGGGTGCCAAAGCTGCCCACCCGGCTGTCCTTCATAATCCGCAGCACATCGTCGCGGGTCCAACCTCCGCCAAATGCATCGCAGCAGTCGGCGACCGCGTCTTCATGAAAGGCATTGGTCAGCCAGGCCTCAAACGCCAGTGCCAGGCCGACCGCGACCGCCGCTGGCAACACCTGGCTGGCCCCCCAGGCAACCAGGCCGGTCGTCAGCCCAATCGCGCCTCCCACCCAGGGGAAGTAGCCCACGCTGGCGGAGAGCAGTCGGCGATCGGGTTCGGTGACATTCATTCCACCCGGCAGCGGGATGCGGGTCAAGAACTGCACGGCGGTCACGGCGGCCTGCCGTTCGAAGTCAATCGGCATGCGCGGCGACTCCAGCGGATTGGAAGGTGGCCATCTGCGTCAGGATAGCCCCCGCCGCATCCACCAGGGGAACCAGCAGCAACGCGCCGGTCCCTTCCCCCAATCGCAGTTGCCAGTGGTCAATCCACGGCACCAGTCCCAACATCGCGAGGGCCGGGGTATGGCCGGGCTCGGCGGAACGGTGGGCGGCGAGCAGACCGCGGGCAGTGCCGGGGGCCAACCGCTCGGCCAGCAGCGCCGCCGAGGTCGCAATGAAGCCATCCAGCAGGACGGGAGTCTGTTGGCGGGCTCCCTGGGCGTAGAACCCCGCCAGCGCGGCAATCTCCAGCCCACAAATCGAGGCCAGCCCCTGCCTGATGTCGGGAAACGCCCGGGCGCGGGCCACTGCCTGTGTCACCACTTCGCACTTGCGGTGGAGTGACTCGTCGGTCGCGCCGGCCCCGGATCCCACCACTGACTCGGCAGGTTGCTGCGTCAGCCAGGCGGTCAGGGCACTGGCCGCCGTAGTGTTGCCAATGCCCATTTCGCCTCCCAGCAGCATCCGGCAGCCCTCGGCGTGGGCGGTCGCCGCCTGCTCGACACCGACCTGCCAGGCGGCTTCGAACTCTTCCACGGTGAGCGCGGGCTCGAGGGCGAAATTGCGGGTCCCCGGGCGGATGCGACGATCAACGATCGACCGGTCGGGCCACGGCGTGTCGCGGGCGACGCCCACATCGACGACCCTCAGTTCGACACCGAACTGCCGGGCGAGCACCGAACTGGCGGCCCCCCCCTGCGCAATGTTGAGAACCATCTGCGCGGTGACCGCCGAGGGCCACTGCGACACCCCTGCCGCGACCACGCCATGATCAGCCGCAAACAGCACCAGCCGACGCGGGCGGGTGACCACATCCAGTGTCTGCTGTTGCTCGGCAAGCCGCAGCGCGAGCGCCTCCAACCGCCCGAGACTGCCGGGAGGCTTGGTGAGGGAATCGAGCCGGGCTTGAACAAGTTGGGTGAATGACGCAGTCACTGGATGATCCAAACAGTGAGACTCGACGTGTTTTGGGAGCGCAGAATGATAGCGGTTGGAAAGGGGGGACGCTGGCAAACCGGGTTGCCAGCGACTGCAGAACCTTGGCGCAGGGGGCGGCTGGGCTGGCGTGCCAGGTTGAGGCGGGCCGCTGAGGCTGGGACGCGGCATCCGCTGGCGGGCACGCTGGGCCGCGGTGGGGCCCCAAGGGCCAGCGCGCTGAACCGGACGACGCGGGAGCGCGTAGCCGGCTTCACAGCCATAATTGCCATGCGGCGACCTGTCGTGGTGCTGGCCCTGTGGGGCGTACCCGACCCAACGGGCGTTGGAATCGCAGCACTCGGGTCACGGCCAGGAAGG
>CAIUHT010000908.1 GCA_903898975.1 uncultured Planctomycetaceae bacterium | reverse complement strand
GCTGCGTCACGACAACGCCGATCGTCGCCTGACGCCGCTCGGCAGGCAGGTGGGGCTGGTCGACGACGAGCGGTGGCGCTCGTATGAGGCGCACGCCCAACAGATTGAACGTGGGCGGAGCGCGGTGGAAACGCTGTTCCGGGAGGGGGTGGCCCTGGAGCAGTGGTTGCGGCGCCCGGACGTGGGCTGGCCGCAGCTGTGCGCCTGGAGTCCCGAGGTCGCGGCCCTGCAGACGCCGCGTCGCGCCGCCGAGCAGATCGAGATCGATGCCCGGTATGCCGGTTATGTGCGCCGGCAACAGGCGCATATCGACCGCGCGGGGCAGATGGAGTCGTGGCAGATTCCCGAGCGGTTCGACTACCTGGCGGTGCCGCAATTGCGGGCCGAGGCCCGGCAGAAGTTCGGGCGCGTGAAACCCCGCAACCTGGGGCAGGCGGGCAGGATCAGTGGGATCACTCCCGCCGACATTGCCATCCTGATGCTGTATGTCCGGCCGGGTGGGCCGACTGAGGCGGTTAGCGAGGATAACGCATATTGACCGGTTTCGGGGAATGGATACAATCGGCACCCGCGGCAAGGCCGGTAAAGTCGGCACAACGGCTACAACCGGCAAACTCGGGCCGCGGAAGTGAGTTGTCCCTTGGGCACGGCGTGAGCCTGGGGGGAACGGACCGCTGGAAAGGACTCCCAGCTGTCACGCGTGGCGTGGCAGTGGACCTCGGACAAGAGGACCGACCGAAAAGGATGTTCGCATGAGCAACGCAAAGACTGTCTACACGACCGGTGAGGCCGCCCGGATCTGCAAGGTGTCACAGCAGACGATCATTCGCTGCTTTGACTCGGGGCAGTTGAAGGGGTTCCGGGTCCCCGGTTCCAAGTTTCGTCGCATCCCCCGCGAGATTCTCTACAAGTTCATGAAGGAGAACGGGATTCCAACGGACGCTCTCGAGAGCGGCAAGCGGAAGGCCCTGCTGGTGGATGACGATCTCGAACTGGTCGAACTGATCCGCGACCACCTCGAGGCCGATGGCCGTTTCGAGGTGCGGGTCGCCAACAACGGATTCGAGGCCGGCATGATGGTCAAGGAGTACCACCCCGACGTGGTGGTCCTCGACGTCATGCTGCCCGACATCAACGGCCGCGAAGTCTGCCAGCGGATTCGGGGCGACGAGAGCCTCAGCGATGTCCGCGTGGTCTGCATCAGCGGGATGGTCGAGGAAGACAAGATTTCCGACCTGATGGCGGCGGGGGCCAATGAGTTCCTGCAGAAGCCCTTCGAACTCGACACGCTGGTCGACGTGATGTGTCGGCAACTGGATGTCGAACCTGCCCACGCCCGCTAGATTCGCGGAACGCCAGCATGCTTCCTGAACCTGACCAGCCCGGTGGAGCGAATCCACCGGGCTGGCTGCGTTGCAGGTCTCGCGTTGCGCCGCGGCACTTCGGCCGCAGGTCATTGCCGGGCAGTGGTCAGTTACCCACGGGTTCTCTCCGGAGGGGAAACTGATGGCTGGCGTGGAAGATGAACTCACGAACCGGAAACTCCGGGCCCTGGCGGAGCTGGCTGCCGGGGCCGGGCACGAAATCAACAATCCCGTGGCGACTATCTCGGGGTATGTGCAGCAGCTGCTGGCTGGCGAGACCGACCCCGATCGGATCTTGGCGCTCCAGACAATTGGCGCGCAGGCGTTGCGAATTCGCGACATGATCGGCGACCTGATGCTGTTCGCCCGTCCTCCGCAGCCCCGGCCGGTTCCCTGCGACCTGGTCGCCGCGATTCACGAGGTGCGGACGGCGCTGGCGGATCGCGCGGCTGACCAGCAGGTCGACCTGCGGTTGGCTCCGGGACCCACGACCTTGCCGATTGTCGCCGATGCGACTCAGTTGCGGGTTTTGCTGTCGGCCCTGGTGGGCAATGCGGTCGAAGCGACGCCCCCCGGAGGGCGGGTTGTGCTGGAGGTTGGGCAATTTGTCGATGGCGGGGCTCGGCAGGCCCGATTGACTGTGACCGACACTGGTCGCGGGCTGTCGGAACTCGAACGGGAACATCTATTCGACCCTTTCTTCTCGGGTCGGCAGGCCGGACGAGGCTTGGGCTTTGGATTGGCGAAAGCCTGGCGAATCGCGACACTGAATGCGGCCAGCTTGCGGGTGGCGACTCCTCCGGGTGGAGGGGTTGTCTGTACCCTGCTGTGGCCCCTCCAAGGCGATCTCCATGACCAGCTCACAACAGCGACTGACCGGCATCTTCACCCCCAACCTCGTGCCGCTGGACTCAGCGGGTGAGATCAACGAGGGGGAACTGCGGCGGTATGTCGACTGGCTGATCGAACGGGGCGTGCATGGCCTCTACCCCAACGGTTCAACGGGCGAGTTCACCCGGTTCACCGTCGAGGAACGCCGGCGGATTATCGAGATTGTCGCCGACCAGACCCGCGGTCGGGTGCCGATCCTGGCCGGGGCGGCGGAAGCCAACGTGCGGGAAACCCTGCGGGCCTGCGAGTATTACTACCGGCTGGGGGTCAGGGCGGTCGCGATTGTCGCCCCCTTTTACTACAAGCTCAGCCCGGCGTCGGTGTACGCCTATTTCGCCGAGATCGGGCGAAATACCCCGATTGATGTCACCCTGTACAACATTCCGCTCTTTGCCAGCCCGATCGACGTCCCGACGGTCCAGAAGCTGAGCGAGAATTTCCCGAAGATTGTCGCAATCAAGGACAGTTCGGGAGACATCCCGCACATGATCCGGATGATCAAGTCGGTCCGTCCCAATCGACCCGATTTCAGCTTCCTGACCGGGTGGGACGCGGCCCTGATGCCACTGCTGCTGATTGGCTGCGATGGCGGAACCAACGCCACCTCCGGGGTCGTGCCTGAAATCACCCGCAAGCTGTACGATCTGACCCTCGCCGGCCGGTTGGAGGAGGCCCGCCGGGTCCAGTACGACCTGGTGACCCTGTTCGACACCATGATCTACTCGGCCGAATTCCCCAATGGGTTCCGGGCGGCGGCCAGCCTGCGCGGATTCCAGCTGGGCGAAGGGCGGCAGCCGAT
>CAIUHT010000907.1 GCA_903898975.1 uncultured Planctomycetaceae bacterium | reverse complement strand
TGCAACAGCGGTTGCGGCATCAGCGGCGTGCGATCGAGGCGGCCGAAAGTGAACTGACCCGCCTGACCGCCGAGTGCGAGATGCGGGTTGAACTGGAACGCCGGACGATTGAAGACCGGCTGTTCGAGATTCGCCTGAAGCTGGCCGAACTGGGACGGGCCCCGCCCGCCCCGCTGGTGCCGTCGCCCGTGGCGAAAGACCGGTGGCCCACGTTGGCCGACGCCGGACTGCATCCGCTCTGGCGGGCCACCCAACTGCCACGCCGCGCGTCGCGGGGAGCCCTCCCGGCCGCCATTCTGCCCTCGGTCGCCGAGTTGACCCCCCGGGCCGAGACTTCGCCCGCTCCGTTCGACTGGGCGGTCGCCCGGCGGATGTGTGACGAGCGGATTCTCGAACTCGAGCGGCTGCGCGACGAGTTGCCCGGCCGGATTGGCCAGGCGATGAAGCTGGTGGAGCAGCAGTCGGAACTGGAGTTCGCCCGGCACGAACTGTCGCTGCTGGAAGCCGAGACAGCCCGGCTGACCGTGCGGGCGGCGGTGACGGGGCGGGTGGGGCTGTTGCAGAAGCAACCGGGTGAGCCGGTGGTTCCGGGCGATGTGCTGGTGCAGCTCTTCGACGACGAGCGGCTGTACCTGGTGATGAAGGTCCCGTCGTCGCGGGTCGGCGACTTTCCGCAGGGGAGCGAAGTGGAGCTGTCGTTTCCCGGGGGGCGTCGGGGCCGGGGGCGGGTGAGCGGCCTGGCTCCGCAGGCCGAGACGGCTGCGATCGACGGCGTGACGACGGGCGAGCGGGTGGTCGAGATCCGGTTGACGCCGACCGGTCCGCTGTGGCCGACGTTGCCGTGGGGGACGGGAGTGACCGTCCGCAAACCCCGCAGTTGGCTGGCCCCACTGGCGAGCATTCGCTGAACGCAGTTCCGGGCGGACGCGGAGGATTGGCTCCGCGGGACCGGGGAACGTGTGCCGAGCCGCGCGGCGGAGACATCGTCCCAGAGACCGCGTGCCAGCGGCACCATAAGGCGTGCGCCAGGTCGAGGCCTGCCAACGTGGCAAATGCGAGGCTGGCTTGCCGGGGGTTCGACGAAGTGGCGGTGAATCCGCCGGTGTGCCTGCCAGTGGCCAGTCACCAGCTGTGGCGTTGTGAGTGCGGCGGGCAGTGAGTGTGGCTCACACAGCCGGTGTGGCTGGTGCGGTGGGTGTGATGCGGATCGCGGTCTGCGTCGGGAGTCGACAACGGAGAGTGGCTGGGGAGATTGAACTGGGTGCGGTTGAACTGGATGAAGTTCAACTGGCTGGGCGGGCTGCGTGGCAGCCTGTGAGCGAAGGATTCTTCACGGCAGGAGGCGGGGAAGTTGACCAAGTCGCAGATTCGTGTCGATGACGGGGCGGGGTTACCGGGACCGAAGGGGTTTGGGGGACAGGGCTCGGGCTCGGGACCGGGCTCGGGGGAAGCCCCGGTGATCGGCTTCATGCTGGTTGGGGGGACGCTGGTCGGCGCGCAGGTGCGCGACATTCGGCTGGCGAACGAACTGGCCCGGCGGGGGTATCGGGTGCTGGCGTGGTGGGCCTTTGACCGTCCGAACGAGGCGGTGCTGCATCCTTCGATTGAACAGCGGTGGCTCTTCTCGTGGTCGCGGTATTTGGGGCGACGATGCCCGGCGATCAAGGACTGGTGGGGGACCTCTTCGTACCGCTTCGCACCGCAGTCGTTTCGGAGCTGGGTGGCGCAGCGGGTTCCGGGGTTCATGGAACTGCAGCTGCAATCGGTGCTGAAGCTGGTCTGTCGGGGAGTCGAGACCGACCCCGGGCTGATCGCGCGGTTCGCCCGCGAACTGGGGACAGCCGGGGTCACGCACCTGTTGCCCAATCTCGAAATGCTGGCCCCGTTCGCGCACGCCGCTGGCCGCCTGCTCGCCCGGCCCCCGAAGGTGCTGGTGACTTTCCAGGGCTACGAGATCTACGCCAACGCGGCGCGGGGATTGAGGCTGGAGGGGTTGCTCTACGACCGCCTGCGGCAGGCGGTTGAGGAATCGCCCTATCCGGCGGTGACGGTCAGCGAGGCGTACTCGCAGCGGGTGGTGCGCGAGGTGGGGGTCGCTCCCGACCGGCTGACCGCCATTCCCCCCGGGGTGCCGGTGGACGCTCCCCTCGACCACGCCGCCGCATGGCAGCTGGTGAGCGCGCGGTTCCCTGGTCTCAAGCCCGGTGTGCCCGTCGTGACCTACCTGGGCCGCCGCGATTCGGAAAAGGGGATCGACCTGCTGATGTACGCCGCGCGGATGCTGCAGCAGCGGGGGCTGCCTGTGCAGTTGCTGGCGGTGGGCCCGACGGCGTTTGGGGAAACCTACAGCCGGGCGTGCGACCAGGTCGCCCGGCATCTGCGGATCGACGTGCGGACGGGGGGATTCGTCTCCGATGACCTGCGGTCGGCGTTGTTTCGGGTGAGCCGGGCGGTGGTTTACCCCTCGATCCACGAAGAACCGTTCGGGATGGTGCCGGTCGAGGCGATGGCCCAGGGGACCCCCGTGGTGGTGCCCGACCTGGGGGGCATTTCGAGCGTGGTGGAATCGGGCGGGGCGGTGGGGGGGCTGCGGTTTGGCTGTTGGGACAGTGGCGACCTGGCGCGGCAGCTGGAACGGCTGCTGACCGAGGGGACGACATGGCAGCGGCTGAGCGAGGGGGCCCTGCGGGTCGCGGGGTCGTTCTCGGTGGCCCGCATGGGTGAACGGGTGTTGAGTCACCTGGGATTGGCAAATTCGGAGCAGGCGGCAGAGTTGCCGCCAATTGCCCCAATTTCCCAGCCGGTCAGGTCGCGAGCTGCTTGAACCCAGGGGGACGTTGACGAAGAATACGGCGATTGTCTGAAGGTTTGCCCCGCCCTTGGCGTAACAGGGGGGAGGAGGACCGCCACATGCCCCCGGGTCTGACGGGGTGCTGCAGGGGAATTGCCGTGAAACAACTCTGGCTGGGATGGGCGAAGCGGGCGGTGCAGGCGGCACGGATGGCGAGTCAGCGGGGGCGGCGGCGGCGGGCGCCGCGCTCGGCGTGGATGGCCGAAATGCTGGAGAGCCGGCAACTGCTGACCCTGACGCTCCCCCAGCCCCTGGTGAACGACGTCCCGGTGGGGAAGTCGGGGCTGATTGCGTTGCCGGTGACCAACGACACGTCGAACCCGGTGAGCTTCCAGGTCACCAGCGACAACCCGCAGGTCACCGCGACGGTGCTGCAGGGGGGGCGTTCGCTGCTGATGAACGTCTCGGGGAAAGATGGGTCGAACGTCGATTTCACGGGCGACCTGGTCTTTCGGCTGTTTGAGACCGAGGCTCCGCAGACTGTCGCGCGGATCGAGTCGTTCGCCAACAGCAACTTTTATGACAATCTGACCTTCCACCGGATTCTGCCCGGGTTTGTCGCGCAGGGGGGCGACCCCAACGGGAACGGGACGGGGGGAAGCGGGACGAAGCTGCCCGATGAGTATGCGACCAACCTGACATTCACCAGCCAGGGGTTGCTGGCGATGGCGAACTCGGGGGATGACACCGGGGACTCGCAGTTTTTCATCACGGCACTCGACCAGACCCTGTCGCAGCTGCCGCAGCATCTGAATTTCCAGCACACGGTGTTCGGAATTCTGACGGGCGGCTTCGACACGTTCCGCAAGCTGATTGCCACGCCGACGATTGGGAACGGCAGTGGCACCCCGGTCTCGAAGCCGGTGATCAACAACGTGACGCTGTTCACCGACAACCAGCCCGGGGTGGTGCGGGTGACCCCGGCGGCAGGCTTTACCGGGACGGTCAACCTGACGGTCAACGCCAACGATGGGAATGGCGCGGTGGCCCAGCGGGTTGTCCCCGTGACCGTGGTGGCCGACACAGTGAATGACCGGGCGTTCCTGGGGGCAGTCTCGAACCAGACCGCCATCCAGGGGCGGCCAGTCTCGTTCACCGTCCAGGGGTTTGACCTCGAGAACGACAACCTGACGTTCCAGATCCGTGATGCCGCCAGCTGGAGCGCGAACGACAGCACCGGGACCGCGCCCGCGAACGTGGCGACGAACATTTCGGTCACCCCCGCGTCGAACGGGAACCCCGCGGTCGCCACCATCACGCTGACTCCCTCGGTGACCTTCTCGGGAACGGTCAACCTGAGGCTGGGGGTTCGCGACCAGGTGGCCCGGGACGGGCTGACGCTCGACCAGCGCGGCAACTTCGACACCCAGGCATTCACCCTGACGGTGAGCCCGGTCAACCATGCGCCCAACGCACCGGGGGGGACGGTTTCGACCCCGGCCAATACCGCCGTCAACATCACGCTGCCCGGCGACGATGGCGATCCCGACAAGACGCAGGTGCTGACCTACAGCATTGTCTCGCAGCCGAACAGTGGCACGATCAGCGCTCTCAACCCGACCACCGGGGCGCTGATCTACACCCCGGCGACCGGGTTCAATGGCGTGGTGACCTTCACCTACCGCATCAGCGACGATGGGGGCACGGCGAATTCCGGGGCCGACACCAGCACGACCGCGACCTACACGGTGCTGGTCGGTTCGCAGAGCCCGGCGACCCCCGTGCTCCCCAGCGACTCGGACAACGGGACGTTCAACAACGACCGGGTGACCTCGGTGGCCACGCCCCGCATCACCACGACGGGCCCGAATGGCTCGACGGTCAACTTCCAGGTGAACGGTGGGGCGAACATCCTGGCGACCGAGACTTCGCCTGGAAACTTCGCCGTCACCCTGCCGGCGGGAACCCTGCGGGTGGGAGCGAACTCCATCACCGCCACCTCGACGCAGGGAGGCTCGACCTCGTCCCCGACGAGCCCGATGACGGTCACCTACGCCCCCGACTACAACCAGGTCTACACGGTGCCGGGAAACATCGCCGGCAGCCAGCAGTTGACCTTCCAGTGGGTGTCCCGGAGCGCGGCGTACAACAGTGAGTTTGGCTTCTTTGTCGCCAGTGCGAACGGGTCGGTCGGGGGAGTCGCTCCGGGCTCGGCCGGGTTCACCCGGGCCGCGTTGTCGAGCAGCACCCGCCAGACAGTGTTCGCCCCGGGGACCGCGATGGGGACGACCCGCACGGTGACGTTGACGGGTGGGCAGACGCTGGGCTTTTACCTGGTGACGCGGGGCACGGCACAGCAGGTGTTGCAGTC
>CAIUHT010000906.1 GCA_903898975.1 uncultured Planctomycetaceae bacterium | reverse complement strand
CTCTGGATTGGGCTCGACGTGGGCCTGTTCCGCATCACGCTGTTCGAAGAGACCTTCAACCTGTTCCGCGAGCGGCTGTACAGCTTCAACCTGTTCTGTCGGGGCGAAGTTCCCCCCAGCCTGGTCGACACCAGCGGGATCACCCCCAGCACCGTTGTCCGGACCCCAGCCAACCCGCAGCAGGGGACCCCCGTGGCCTACTACCAGACGCCCGCGGCCGGGGTGCTGACTCTCAACATGGGACCGAGGGCGCAGTTCCGCGGCCCCGATTGGGACACCGATGACGACGAGCGGTTCGAGATTCGGCAGGAGCTGGCCTCTGACGGGACCCCGGTCACAGTCGTGGCCTTTCAGACCTACACCGAACGCTATGTCGGCGTGACGAAGATTGTCGCCAACGCGGGGGCCGGGAATGACGAGATCGTGATCGCTCCCGAGGTGACCGCTGCGGTGGAACTGAGCGGGGGCGCGGGCCAGGACCGGTTGACGCACCGGGGGAGCGGTCCGGGCCTACTGACCGGAAACGAGGGGGATGACATCCTCGTTGGCGGGTCGGGGAACGACACGCTCGACGGGGGAGCTGGGAATGACCAGCTCGACGGCGGCGCGGGGAACGACTCGCTGCTGGGCGGGTTGGGCGACGACATGCTGCTGGGGGGCGACGGCCAGGACTCGATCTCCGGGGGTGACGAGGAGAATGACGTCCAGACCGTCTGGAACAACGCCACGGGGGGGACCTTCCGCCTGGTTTACCGGAACACGACGACCGGGGAAATCCCCTGGAACGCCCCCGCCACGGGGGCCAACTCCATCCAGCAGGCGCTGCTTGGGCTGACAATCGACGGACGCACTCCCGACGTGGCCGTCACCGGCCGCGGAACCCAGGCCGACCCATGGGTGATCGTCGATCGCACGCCCGACGTCGCCGCCGCGTCCACCCTGGAGACAAACGATGACAACCTCGAAGGCCAAAGCACCGTCGTCGCCCGGCGGTCGGGCGACCGCATCAAGGGGGGGGCGGGCGCGGATGAAATCTACGGTGGCCGCGGGCAGGACCGCATCAGTGGTGGCGAAGGGGACGACTACATCGATGGAGGCGAGGGGGATGATCGCCTCGCCGGTGATGGCGGTGACGACGTGCTGTTGGGCGGGGACGGGGCCGACCTGCTGGCGGGCGGGCTGGGCTTCGACCTGGTGCTGGGGGGGGCCGGGGCCGACACGATCCGCTGGTCGGGCAGCAACATCACCGACGACGGGGTGAACCTGGGGTCGGATGGGACGGGCGAGTTTCTTGGTGGGGGCCCGGGGGTGGATGGCCTGAACATCACCGCCACCTCCGCCGCCGATGTGATCCAGGTCGGGGCGCTGATCAACCCCGAAACCACCCGGACCGTGGTCATCCCGTCCACCAGTGTGAGCAGGACGTTCACCCGCGAACAGGTCGGCGTTCAGACGCAGATCATGGGTGGGGCGTCGGCGACGATCGCGGCGACGGCGATTGAGCAGTACAGCCTCGACGCCGGCGCGGGCGCCGATGTGATCCGGGTCGACGACCTGCAGCTCTCAGGGCTGACGGGGTTCACCGCCAACCTCGGACTCGCGGCGGAAGACCAGGTGCTGGTGAAGCCCATCCAGAAGACCGACACGATTGGCAATCGGCTTTTCATCGATTCGGTGACGGGAGCCGAAACAACGATCGAGTCGGGCAATGCCCCCGCCTACCAGATGGTGGCGGCCCGCGACGCGCTCGGCAGCACCCGCCTGTTCGGAGGTCAGGCCAGCGGGCCGGTGGTGCAGCAGACCGAGCAGCGCACGGTCGTGACCCCGACGGGGGGCGTGACCGTCGGTGACATCTGGCGCGTGTCCCTGACCGTCGGAAACAGCCCGGCGCAGACCTTCCGATATGTCGTGAAACCGGGTGACACCCTGGCGACGATCGCCACGGAACTGAGCCAGCTGATCGCGGGCGATGCCCGTTTCGTGACAGAGCTGGAGCAGGTGGAGACGACCGACGGTCCCGCCCAGGGGGTGGGAATCTCCCTGGCGACGGGGGGCATGAGTTTCCTCGTGGCCTGCGATACGACCGCCGCCGACGGAGAGAACGCGGCTGCCGGAACCCTGTCTGTCAGCGAGGTGCCGTTCGAGCAGCGGTACCGCACAGTGACACTGACTCCCTCCGCCGACACCGACCACGATGGCCAGGTTGCGACCGGGGAGCAGATTCGCGTGGGTGAAATGTGGAGGGTGACCATCTCCGGGACCGATTACAGCTACACAACGACGGAGACTGACACCCCCGCAACGATCGCCGCCCAGCTGAGTGGCCTGATCGAGGCCACGCACGCGGCGAACACGGGCACGCTCCGCTGGCAACAGCGCGACGTGACGGTCGCGGTCCCTGCGGCGGGGAGCCAGGCCACGGTGGACCTGGATGGCGAGATCTTCACCCACACGGTGCAGGCAGGCGAGTCGCTCGACACCGTCGTGCGGGCGCTCGCTGGACAGATTGACGCGACCGCCGAGTTCCAGGCGGTGATCGCGGCCCCCGGCCTGATTCGGGTCACGCGCCCCGCGGGGGCGCCGTCTCACCTGGCCACCATCCAGGGAGGCGCCCTCACCGTCTCCAACTGGCACCAGCGGAGTCACACCCTGGTCGGGGAGCTGCGGCCCGGGGATGTCTGGAGCGTGGTCGTCGATGCGACCACTTTCAGTTATACGGTCACCGACCAGGACACCCTGGCGACTGTTGCGGCAGCCCTGGCCGCGGCCATCGACGCCGATGCGGGCTATCAGGGTTCGTCGGCCGGGGCGAGCCTGGCGATCGTCCGCGATGGGGATTTCCCCGCCTTCACCGCCGGGCTCAGCCGGAGTTACCTGGTGCCTGAAACCGCCGAGTTCCGCGTTCCGGCCCTCGACGCGAACGGCAACCCGCTGCCCGACCAGGATGCCGACCTGATCACGATCCTCGGCAACCCGCTCGTCGGGGACAGTTTCGAGGTCGAGGCGACGACCACCACCGTGACGGCGACGCGGCGGGTGGCGACCGATTCCGGTTACGTCCTGGGCTACACTCTCCTGAACGCCCGGCGGGTGTTTGGGTCGGAAGACCGGCTGGCAATCCACGGCGATGGCGACGACCCGAACTCGACCCTGGGAAGCGACGACGCGCTGCGGGCCGACGGGGTGGCCTACGACCTGCTGGCGATCCACCTGGTCTCCGGCGCGGGGAACGACCAGCTGGTCGGGTCCCCCTTCAACGATCTGCTCGACGGCGGACTGGGTGATGACGAGGTGTCCGGTGGCCCGGGCATCGACACGTTCCTCGACGCGGGGGGCAACGACACCCTGGTCGAGGAACGCGACTGGGACATGACGCTGACGGGCAGTCACTTCCTTGTCGGCCGGATTCTCGGCGATGACGGCGGAGAGTTTTACAAGACCACGCTCACCGGCCAGGTCAACTCGCAGACCGCCGAGGACCGGGCCTTTGATATCGACTTCGCCGGCGATCCGGACCCGCGGATGCCCGGCCTCCGCGACACTGGCGATCGCTACCGCGTGGCCCGCGCGGCGACTGGGACCGAGTCGGCCATCCCGCTGGAGGTCGAGACACTCCCCCTGGCCGGGGGCCGATCGATCTTCGAGAATGCCCGCCTGACAGGGGGCGACAGCAACAACCTGCTGGTGGTTGGCGACGCCGACAACACGGTCTTCGTGGGGACGGGCGCAATCACGACCACCCCCTGGACCGGGCGGGTTGTGCTCGACAACCGTGTTGCCCGGCAGGACGGGAGCAGCCAGGCCGAGTACTACATCGTCAACCTCACCGGCGCCCAGGGCGCGACGGTGATCCTTGGCGACACGGGAGGGACCGAGGGCTTCGATGAGCTGTACATCGTGGGGACCGTGGGGGACGACCGCGTGCACCTCGACCGGGCTGGCGACGTGGCGGGCCGCGTGATCCTGGGGGACCAGTTCGATCCCGCGCGTCTCTACAACGCCGAGGTAACCAGCTCGGTCCCCGACAGCTCGGGGGTTCGGCCCCGAGCCTTCCTCGCGGTGACTCCCCGCAACCCCCTCGCCTCCCTCTCGCTGCTCAGCCGCTCCGCGGGAATTGATGTGGTCAGCGACCAGCCTGGTGGCCGGCCACGGTTTCGACTCAGCGGCCCAGTCCTCACGGGATCGACCTGGTCGGTCCAGGTCGATGGCCGCCAATACACCTACACGGCCCGGCTGCGCGACCAGCTGCTGGACGTCGCCCGCGGCCTGCAGAACGCGATCCGCGACATCAATCCGCTGCGCGACACCGTCGTCTACAGCGACATCGAGCGGATGACGATCCAGACCGGTGACGGGAATGACTCGGTCGCGAGCGATGACACCGCGACGGTCACCGTGATCGAGCTGGGACGCGGTGACGACTCCTTCTCGGGGGGGACCGTGCCGCAGATCCCCGACGAATCGAACCGCAACCTCGAGTATCCCGACGGGGTGCCGGTCGCCGACACCCAGAACATGACCAACGGGAATTCGTTCACCCTGTACGTGTTCGGTGCGCTCGGTGACGATCAGTTCGAAGTCAACCACAACATCGCGACGCTCTACCTGGCGGGTGG
>CAIUHT010000905.1 GCA_903898975.1 uncultured Planctomycetaceae bacterium | reverse complement strand
TCGCCGGCCGCGAGTTTCTGTTCGCCGAAGACAACTACCACATCGACGTCTCGCACCTGAACTCGGTGGTGCGGTTTGGGCGGATGCTCAATCCGACCGACCCCGAACTGGGGCTGGTGCTGCAGTTGGCGCAGTACGGGGCCCGGCTGTCGCCGCAATACCAGTACGCTGGCAACCCGCCGTTCACCGAGTTCTATCCCGCCCATCAGCGGTACTTCCAGGCGCTGCTGGGGCAGGATCGCGAAGGGGCCCTGGCGTGGTTCCGCCAGCAGATTCCCGCCGATGGGGGCGACACCGACCGGCAACTGGCGGCGTTCGCCCTGGTCGATCTGCTGCAGCGACTGGACCGGCATTCCGAGGCGCTCGATGTGGCCCTCGAGTACCTGGGGCCGGCGGCCGAGGAGTTTGGACTGTCGATCCCCGAACTGTGTGCCAAGGCCAATCGGTTCGACACGCTGCGGAACCACGCCCGCGAGCGTGGCGACCTGCTGAACTTCACCGCTGGCCTGCTGGCGGGCTGAATCGACATGACCATCCGCCGGCGAAAGGGCTGCGATGTCTGGGCACCTTGACCGCAACCGGCAGGCGTACGGCCAGATGGTCCGCGGGGGGAGCCCGTTTTCGAAGGTGGCCACCGACGACGAATGCCGCCAACCGCTGCAGACCCTCGATGGTCGAGGCTGGTTGCCCGCGACGGTCGCCGGGCTCGACGTGTTGTGCCTGGCGGGTGGTGGGGGCTGGCAGTCGATCTTGTACGCGACCGCCGGGGCACGGGTGACCGTGGTCGATCTCTGCCCCGAGATGCTGGCACTGGACCAGCGGGAAGCAACCCGCCGGGGACTGCAGGTCACAACGCTGGAGGCGTCGATGGACGACCTGGGCCGACTGGCCGATCAGTCGTTCGACATTGTCCATCAGCCGGTCAGCACCTGTTACATCCCCGACATCTGCGCGGTGTATCGCGAGGTGGCACGGGTGCTGCGCGACGGGGGGCTGTACATCAGCCAGCACAAGCAGCCGGGCTGCCTGCAGATTGTGGAACGCGACCCGCACGACCGGTACGTGCTGGGAGTGCGGTATTACCACGAAGGGCCGCTCCCCCCGGTGGGGGACACGTCTTATCGCGAGCCCGGGGCGGTGGAGTTTCTGCATCGCTGGGAGAACCTGGTGGGCGGGATGGCGCGGGCGGGGTTGTGCCTGGAAGATCTCCGCGAGCCGATGCGGGCGAAGCCCAAGGCTCTGCCGGGCGAGATTGGGCACCGCGGTCAGTTCCAGCCTCCCTATGTGCGAATGAAGGCGCGGCGACTTCCCCGGGCGCAGGCGGGAGCCCCTCGCCCACCTGCGGGGCCGACCCTGTGGACCCCGTCGTAGCGGCGGCGCGGAGGGAGGTCGCCTCGGTCCTGCCAGGGCAGAGGCGGACGGGCAAAACCTGGGGGCGCAGAACGGAGGTCGCCCAGCTCGGTCGGCAACTGCCGTTCGCCGATTTCCACGAGGGACGGGGCGACCGTCCGGGATTCTGGCACGCACTCCCCCGATCCGATAAACTCTGACCCATGGATCGGCAGTGGAGGCAAGCGCCCACCTGATCCGACCGATCTTTCCCCGACTCCTGCGAGAGAGTGTCGAGAACCATGAGTGTCTCAACCCTGCTGTCGGCGGCCCGCGCGCTGGGCGGCCTCACCGTGGCTCAGAATGCCGACCCTGAAGCCGAGAAAAAGGCGATTGAACAGCTCAAAGGCTGGGGCGTGCTGGTGCTGGAGATTGCCCAGAACGACAACCACCTCGACGTCAGCTACATCACCGCCCAGGTCAAGATTGGCAACGAGCACCTCGCTCCGCTCAAGGACCTGGGCCGGATGACCCAGCTCAATCTCCGCGGGCAGGAGATCACCGACGACGGCCTCCCGCACATCGCCGGGCAGAAGGGGCTGGTCAAGCTGCACCTCGAAAAGACCAAGGTCACCGACAAGGGACTCGAGACCCTCAAGGGGCTCGAAAACCTCGAGTACCTGAATGTCTACGGGACCGAGATTGGAGATGCCGGGCTGGCCCATCTCGAGAACCTCAAGAAGCTCAAGGCGCTGTACCTCTGGATGACCAAGGTCACCGACGCCGGCGTGATGAAGTTCCAGGCGGCGGTCCCGGGCTGCAAGGTCAACCGCGGCACCTGAGCCACCTGGCCAGGCGTAGAATCAACCGACCCCGTCCCGGCTGCTGGCTGAGGCGGGGTCTGGTCTTTTCTGCCCGGCCCGATCCCGGCTGGGTGTGATCGGGCTGGCTGTGATCTATTCGAGTCCCAATCCTCCTGGGCAAGGTCGGCGCAGGCTCTCGGGGTCGCGAACCCGCCCCCCGCCTGGAGGCCCGGTTGGCCGCTGTTCACCCGAACGTTCCATTTCTTCAAACCTGCTGCGAGGTCTTCCCCGATGCCCGCCCGCCTGTCCCGCTTCGCCCTGCTGACCGGAGGACTTGTGATGGCCCTGCTGGGACGCGGGGGAACCAACGACCGCCTCCCGGGGCTGGCTCCGGCCCGCGCGGAACAACCCGCGGCGATCGAATTCGGCCCGCACGACTGGCCTTTCTGGCGCGGCCCGACCCGCAACGGCATTGCTCCCGCCGGTCCGCTCCCCCCGGTTGAGTTTGGCGAGAACCAACGGGTGCTGTGGCGGACCGCCCTTCCGGGGAAGGGGCACGGTTCGCCGACCGTCGTGGGCGACCAGGTGCTGCTGACGGTCGCCGCCCCCGAGGCCGACGAGCAGTTGGTGGTCTGCCTCGACCGAAATTCGGGCAAGCCACAGTGGCAGACGGTGGTCCACCGGGGTGGCCTGACCACCAAGGGGAATGCGAAGAGTTCGCTCGCCTCCAGCAGCGTCGCCTGCGATGGGCAGGCCATCTACGCCAGTTTTCTCAATGGAGAGGCGATCTGGCTGACAGCCCTCGATCGCCAGGGCCGGACGCTGTGGCAGACACGGGTGACCGAGTACGCCCTGCACCAGGGGTTCGCCTCATCCCCCGCGGTCTACAAGAACCTGGTTTACGTGACCGCCGACAGCAAGCAGACCGGGCTGTTCGTCGCGGTCGAACGAGCGACGGGGAAAGTGGCCTGGTCGCGAAAGCGGCCCCCCGCTCCCAATTACACCTCGCCCATCATCCTGACAGTCGCGGGTCGCGAGCAGTTGCTGCTGACCGGGTGCGACCTGGTGACCAGTCTCGACCCGGTCTCGGGCGAGGTGCTGTGGGAAATCGAAGGGGCGACCACCGAGTGCGTGACTTCGACCGTCACCGATGGGAAGGTGATCTTCACCAGCGGGGGCTATCCCCGCGATCACCTGGCGGCGGTCGCCGCGGATGGCTCGGGGAAGATTGTCTGGGAGAACAAGTCGCGGGTCTATGTGCCGTCGATGATTGTGCACGACGGGCATCTCTACGCCGTGCTGGACGCCGGGGTGGCGATGTGCTGGAACTGTGCCGACGGAACGGAGAAGTGGAAACAGCGGCTGGGGGGCACCTTCAGTGCGTCGCTGGTGCTGGCGGGCGACCGGCTGTACGCCTGCAACGAAGAGGGGCAGGTGTTTGTGTTTCGGGCGACTCCCGAGAAGTTCGAATCGCTGGGGCAAAACCAGCTGGGCAGCAGTGTCTTCGCGACGCCTGTGATCTGCGGGGGGAAGATCTACCACCGCGTGGCGCAAGAGGTTGAGGGACGCCGGCAGGAATTTGTCTACTGCCTGGGCGAATGACGCGGCGCAGGGGACCGCAACGCGCTACGGCCACCGGACCTTCCCCTCCCCTTCCCCTTGCCCGTGCCCGTGCAGGCAGCTGCCTCTGGGCGGCGGTGCCAGTGCGCCTTGAACCCAGTGCGGCTTGATCCCAGTGCGGACCGATCCCAGTGCGGCCAGGCTGCGTACTGCCAGACCTCAAGCTGTCGGGCCAAGCGCCGTCCTGGGCTCAACCACCGACGGTGGCCGGAGAGGCTCCTTCGGCCCCCCGGGTTCGGGCGATGACGCCCCACGCGAGCGCATGCAGCGCGTCTTCCAGCGTGGCTAGCGGGATCAGGCCTCCCACCACCCGCCGCGCGAAGTGATCGATCATCACGTCGCACGCCGTCCGTTCGCCAGCCAGGCATTCCTCCCGTTCAACCCCCTCGTGCTGCCAGCGGATGCGGTCGGGAGCGGTCACCTCCGCCGTCCCGTTCTGGCACCGCAGCGACACGCGTTCAATGCGGCCCGAAGGCTGACCCGCGGCAGGCGGCGTCCAGGCTCCACACAGCGTGACCCGGGCCGGACTGCTGCGGTCAGCGGGGGCTGAAAACGCAATCTGCAGGCGGGACTCCTGCTGATCGCGCACCAGTTCCCACTGCTCGGGCTGGGTCCCCAGCACGAGGTGGCACCAGTCAAGCCCCGTGGCCAGCGGGTCGTCAAGAAACCGCGAGCTGACCGGAATGGCCTCGGGGTGGTCCCCCGTTCGATACCACAAGTCGATCTCGCGAATGCGCCCCAGCCGGGTCACCAGCAGTTCCCGCAGCCGACTCGTCGCGGGGGTGTACCGATGCAGCAGGTCGGGGATGAGGGGAATGCCCGAGTCGCGGGCCCGTTCGGCCAGTTTCCACAGCGGCTTGGGGTCGCTGCCCAGCGAATCGGCGAGCAGCACCGGTTTGCCGCGGTCACAGGCCCATTCAGCCGGAACCGCCTGAAACCAGGCTGAGTCGAGCACCAGCACGGCACGAATGGTCGCCTGCGACAGCAACTGTCCCAGCGACTCGGTCCAGCAGACGTTCCAGTCGCCAAGCTGCTGCGCCGCCCGGCCGACGACGGGAACATAGGCGGCGCGAATGGCCAGCCGGCCACACTGCCGCTGCAGTGCGGGCTGATACACCTGATCCCACAGGGGACCGATCCCTACCAGGCCGAGTTCCAGCATCGTCCGTCGCTGGGTTCCGTGCGTTCGAGCGAATTGCCAGCCCCCTTCAGGAGGGCTGCGTGGGGGGTTGTGACGACGGCTCTCAGACCGTCGCCGCGGGCACCAATCCCGGGGGATCGACCCCAAGCGGCCCACCTCAACGTGTGCCACAACCAGGTGGTGTGCACGCCGGGCGGGGCATCATAGAATTGGCGGTGGGGCGGCGGAAGCCTGCGACTTGCGGAAGCCTCCGCAGCCTGCAATCGCTAAACTGCAGCAACCGTCGCGAGACCGCGAGCGTCGGCTGTCGTCCGCCGATTCGGTCCGTCGGGCCCCGCGTTTCCTGTGACCCGCCATGGCCGCGCCCTCACTTCCGGATGCCGGACGGATGCCCCCCACCGACGCCCCCTCGCTCCCCCAGAGCCTGAAACTCCCCCCTCCCTGGCAGTCGAGCCACTTCGAGACGGCCGGGCGGGCGGTCGCGGGGGGAACGCTGTTCTCGGGGCGATGTTCCAGTGCCCAGGAAGAGATTCTCCTGGAGCTGTACTGGCTGACCGCCCTGGGCTCGACATCGGTCAAGCCGCAGTCGATCGATCGCGATCTCGAGCGTCTCGCGGCACTCCGCCACCCCAACCTGGGCCCGGTCGAGCAGGTGGGACGAGTCGAGGGGATTCCCTACCAGTTGCGGCGACGCGAGGAGGGACCGACGCTGGCCGATTCCCTGCGGGGTTGGCCCTGGCCGCACCGCGAGGCGACGGAACTGATCGCCGAGGTGACAGCCGGACTGGCCGCCGCCCACGATGTGGGCGTGGGGCACTTCGACCTGCAACCGGTCCAGGTCGAGCGATCGGCCGGGCAACCGTCCCGCCTGGGACGATTCGCCATCGCCCCGCCGCGACCCGGGACGCAGTCGGGGCGCGGCTTGGCAACAGTGGCCCCCGAGCGCTGGCGTGCCCCCGACCGCCCGCCTGAATTGAGCGAAGATGTCTGGTCGGTGGGGGTGCTGTTGTATGAACTGCTCACGGGGCGGCCCCCGTTTGCGGGCACCGACTCCACCGAACTGGCCCGGCGCGTGATGCGGACCCCGCACATCCCGGTCAGCCAACTGGTTTCCGGCCTCCCCGCGCCGCTGGTGCAGGTGCTGGATTGCTGTCTCGAAAAGAACCCGGCGAACCGCTATGAGACAGCCGGCGCGTTGCGGAACGACCTGCTCCACGTGCTGGCGGGGGAAGTGATCGAGGCCCGCCGGCCGGGCGTGTTGCGCCGGCTGGGACGCTGGGTGGCCCAGTCCCCGGTCCGCACGCTGGGGCCTGCCGTGGCCCTGCTCGGACTGCTGGGCTGGGGGCTGACAGGTTGGTGGCGACTGGACGATCTCGCACCCCGCCACTTCGAATTGCAGCACAACAAGGAGCAGGCCGACCTGCTGGTCGATCGCTACCAGACCGGATTGCGAGAGTCGATGGCCACGCTGCGGCGAATGGGCGACCTGCTGTCGAGCGAACCTTTTCAGTATGAACCCGCCGCGGCACCGCTCAAAGAGGCGATGACGCGTGAGCTGGCCGAGTTTCACAGCCAACTGCTGACGAACACGGGGGGGCGGCAGACCGACGAAGCCCTGTCGGCCCTGGCCCAGTTGCAGGCGGCTGATGCCAGCCGGGTGCGGGGTGACTACGACGCGGCGGTCGAAGGCTATCACCAGACCATGCGGGTGCTGCAGTTCAAGCGTCGGCGGCTCTCCCCCGAGGGTCCCAGTGAAGATCCCCAGGTGCTCGAGGCCCTGGTCGCCTGCAATCGAGGGGAAGGGCTGGCGCTGGTCTCGAAGCGCAGCTGGGGCGAGGCGCTGGGGTGCTTCGACGCGGCGATCAATCTTGCCGACAAGGCGGTCGAGGCGGGAGGCGGCGGCCCCAAGCTGGACCTGCTCAAGGCGTTGTCGCTGTCCGACCGCGGTCGGCTGCACCTGGTCGAGCGGCGGTTCGAGGCGGCCCGCACCGACGCCACCGCCGCCGAGGCCAGCCTGGCGCGCCTGCTGCCCGAGCCCTCGGCGGACGTTGCCGCGACGCCTCCTGGTGAACCGGGGGAACCGGTCGATCCCCTGCTGACGTGGGCGCGGGCTGAGACCCTGTTGACCCGCGGCGCGGCCCAGGTGGCTTTGAACCAGCCCGACCAAGCCCGGGCCGATCTGACCAAGGCCCGTGAGTTGCTGGTCCCCGCTGACTCGTCCCGGTCACCCCGTCTCGATCCGCGATCGCTGCTGGCCCGCATTGACATCGCCCTGGCGCAAGTCTGTGAGCGCGAGCAGAACCCAGGTGAGGCCCAAGACCCAAGTGACGCCCAGGCGTTGTATCGCCGGGCGGCCGACAGTCTGCAGCAGTTGCTGACCGATCACCCCACCGCTGTACGACTGCTGGAAGATCTGGCCACCTGCCAGGAGGGACTGGGCGAGGTCGACCTGGCCCGCCAGACCCGGGACCGAGTCGCCGAATTGCTCCCCGCTTCGGCCACCCGCCCCAGCCAACCTCCCCGCCCCGGGTCCCGTTAAGAATCATGTCCTCCTCCTCACACGTTTCCCCTGCCGCTTCGCCACCCGCCTCGCCCAGTGCGCGGTCCGGCCCGGCGTCAGGAGCGGGCAGCGTTCTCCCCCCTCCCCCGGCACTCCCCTCGCGCGACGGATTCGCCGACGAGTTCCCTTTCGCCCCGCACTTCTTCCCCGTCGAGGGGGGGCAGTTGCACTACGTGGACGAGGGGCAGGGAGAGACGCTGTTGTGCGTGCATGGCAACCCGACCTGGAGTTTTGCCTGGCGGCATGTGATTGGACAGTTCGCTCCGCAGCGGCGCGTGGTGGCCATCGACCACCTCGGCTGTGGCTTTTCGAGCAAGCCCCAATGGTTTCCCTATCGGCTGGAACATCGCATCGCCCACCTGCGGGCGTTGATCGAGGGGCTGGATCTGCGGCGAATTACCCTGGTGGTCCATGACTGGGGAGGAGCGATTGGCCTGGGGGTCGCCGGTCAGATTCCCGAGCGTTTCGCCCGGCTGGTTATTACCAACACCGGGGCCTTCCGCTCGCGGCACATGCCCTGGCGGATCGCCGCCTGTCGCTGGCCCCTGGTTGGCCCGCTGGCGGTTCGCGGACTGAATGCGTTTGCCCGGGCGGCACTGGTGATGGCAGTGGAACATCCCGACCGGTTGACACCCGCCGCCCGG
>CAIUHT010000904.1 GCA_903898975.1 uncultured Planctomycetaceae bacterium | reverse complement strand
TGAATCCGTGGGGAGTGCGTTTGTGGCCCGCCGTGCTGTCGGTGGCACAACACCGGAATGTCGCCGACCTCACCGAATGGCAACCACTCCGCTGGGACCGCCCTCAAGGAGCGTGGCTGGCCGGTGCCCTGGCCCAGCTGATGGCGCTGGCCGCCTGGCGGTGGTTCCGGCATTCCGGCCGAACGGCAACCACAGCGACCCCCCTGGCGAAAGAGTGCACTCGGTCCGCTGCAACCAGTTTCTCCGCCTCTCCTGAATTGCCGGCAGCCTCGAATCAACAACTCCATCTGCTGCCAGCCCCCCTCTGGCCACTCCTCTTAAGTCTGCTGTTCACCACGGCGACCTGTCTCTCGGCTCGCTACCTCGTCTGGACAGCTGCCACGCTCCCCCTGGCGCTCGTTCTCATGGCGCGGTTCCAGTACTCCCCCGTCGCAGGCTCGCCTTGGCCCGAACTGCGCCCCGCTGCGTGCAGCCTGCTGTTGGCACTTGTTTCGCTGTCCGCTCCCATCACCCGTCTCTGGAACGGCCAGCCACGCGCCGGGACGGGCGAAGTGGTCGCCGACACCCCCCTCGACGAAGTCGCGGCGTTGCAGCAGTTCGCCCATGTCTGCCAGGGCCCAGTCCTCGCTCCCCTCACGTGGGGAGACTACCTGCTGTGGGCGGCTCCCCCGCAACTCCCGCCGTTCACCGCCAGTCATGTGCACTGGCTGCCACGTGCCGACTGGCTTGACCAACTCGGTATGATGCGGGCCGACGAGGCGGGCTGGCAGACCCTGCACGCTCGCGGGCTCACCACCGCGCTGCTGCAGCGTCAGTCCCAACGCCGGCTGATCGACCGGTTGGAACAGGACCCCCAATGGCGGCTCGCCTGGAGCAATCGCGACAGCGTTTTGTTCGTGAAAGACGCCAGGCCCGCCGGGGAGTAGTCTCTCAACGTCGTCCCGATCACGCGGATTCTCACTTTCGCCGTGGCAAGGATTTCAGTGATGGTTCAATACACCGACCAGCAACGCCGGGCGATTGAAGCCCGCGACTTCTCTGTCGGCCTCTCCGCCGGGGCCGGCTGTGGCAAGACCTTCGTGCTCACGCAGCGGTTCCTGCGGGAACTGGAACCCCGGCCCGGCGAAACCGTCGACCTCAGCTGGCTGGTCGCCATCACCTTCACCGATCGCGCCGCCCGCGAAATGCGCGAGCGGGTCCGACGCACCTGTCGGGAACGCCTGGCCCATTGTCCCGATGCGGAAGTCGCCCACTGGCAGCAGATTGTCCGCGATCTCGACACCGCCCGCATCAGCACCATTCACTCCTTCTGCTCGACGCTGCTGCGGGCGCATGCGATCGAGGTCGGCATCGATCCCCAGTCGCGTCTCTTTGATGAAATCACGGGAACCACCTTTCGGCAGAAAGTCATCCGCGAAGAACTGCGGACGCTGCTGGTCGAAGGCCACCCCGATGCCCGCGCCGTGGTTGGCGACCTGGGCTGGGAACTGACCCGCGACCGCATCGCCGAACTGGTCCCCCAGCGGTATCGACTCGAACCCGCCGAGTGGGTCAACCGCACGCCAGCGCAGCTGGTTGCCCTCTGGAAGAAGGTGCTTGAGACCGACGCCCTGCCACCGCTGCTGCAGCAGTTCCAGCAGTCGGCGACAGTCGACCGCGTGCTCAGGCTGGTGAGTGGCCCCCAATCGAGTCACGCCAAGATGCGCGAGCGGTGCGCGTTCCTCGCCCGGAACCTGCCGCTCATCGGCCAGACCAGGTCCCCGCAACTGGACCTTGAAAAACTCGCGGAGCACGCCAAGGTCCAGGGGGGCGGCACGGCGCAGAACTGGCCCGACCCGGACCTCCATGACGAAGCCAAGGCCGCCTTCACCGATCTGCGGGACGACATCAGGGACCTGCTCAAGCCCTTCAAACACGATGACATCGCAGGAGCCCTCGCCGCTGAGCTCAGCCTCGCCGCCCTCCGCCTCACCGTGGAGATCGGTGCCCGCTACGACGAACGCAAGCGGGCCGAAGGCTGGCTCGATTTCGATGACCTGCTGATCATGGCCCGCAACCTGCTGCGCGACCATCCCACGGTCCGCCAAAAGGTCGGCCGGGGCATTCGGCTGCTGATGGTGGATGAGTTTCAAGACACCGACCGCCTGCAGGCCGAGATTGTCAGGCACATCTGCGGAGACGAACTCACAACCGGCAAGCTGTTCCTCGTGGGCGACATCAAGCAGTCGATCTATCGGTTCCGCAGAGCCGAGCCGCAGGTTTTTCGTCAACTCCGGGGCGAACTTCCCAAGCCGGGGCAACTCCCGCTGACGGGCAATTTCCGCAGCCAGCCGGCGATCCTGCAGTTTGTGAACGCGCTCTGCGACGGAGCGCTCGGCGACGAGTATGAAGCCCTCTCGGCGCAGACGCCCCAGCTCGCCACCACTCCCTGCATCGAATTCCTGTTCCCGCTCGCCAGTCTCGAAGCGGGGGCAGAAGCCTCGGAGGAAGAGGCCGGCCCCGCGGGGGGTGGGGCTGGCGAGGAAGAACTGCGAGCCCCCGAAAAACGCTCGCTCGAAGCGCGGTGGATCGCCCTGCGGACGCGGGAACTGCTCGAAGACCGTGTCCCGCGCGTCAGGGAACGCGACTCCGCCGCTCCCGGGGGCTTTTCCCTCCGCCGCGTCGAACCCCGCGACATCGTGCTGCTGTTTCGCGCCATGAACGACGTCGGACTCTACGAAAACGCGCTCCGCGACCAGGGAGTGCCCCATTACGTCGTGGGGGGCAAGGCGTTTTACGCCCAGCAGGAAGTCTACGACGTCGCCAACCTGCTGCGGGTTTTGGACGAACCCGACGACCTGGTCGCACTGGTCGGTGTGCTCCGCTCGCCGTGGTTTGCCCTGAGTGATGACGAAATCTTCGCGGCGGGACTCGCGGGCCTGATCGAACCGGTCGCCGCCCGCGTCACCCGTTTGCAAGAGTCATCGCCCGAGGCCGCCCCCCCCTCCCCCGCTCAACCCAGTCCGCAGCGGGTGGCCGAGTCCGATCGGCGGCTCGCTGGCGTCGAGCAGGCGTTGCGGGTGCTGGCCGAACTCCGCACGCAGGTGGCGCGGTGCAGCCTCATGGAACTGCTGCAACTGGCAATCGACAAGACCGGGTTCGACGCCGCGCTGCTCACCGAGTTTCTCGGCGAGCGGAAGCTGGCCAATCTGCAGAAACTGGTCGAGCAGGCCCGCGCCCGCGATCTCGCCGGACAACCCAACCTCTCCGAGTTCGCCAATCAACTGCTGGCCGCGGTCGTCGAAGAATCGCGCGAGTCGCTGGCCGCCATCCACCCCGAGAGCGGCAACGTGGTCCGCCTGATGACCATTCACCAGTCGAAGGGACTCGAGTTTCCCGTGGTCTTTGTCGCCGACATGAACCGTCGCAGTCGCTCCGGGCTGGAAGGGGCCCGTCTCGATGACCGCCTCGGCCCCCTGTTGCCCCTCCCTCCCCGCTTCTCCCGAACCCGCCCCAACCCCGGACGCGACGTGCTGGCGCTGCTCGAGCAGCCTGAGGAACTCTTCGAGACCCAGCGCCTGCTCTACGTCGCCACCACCCGCGCCGCCGACCTGCTCATCCTCTCGGGAACCCTCGAAGAAAAAGAGGGCCGCCTCAAGCTCGAACATCCCTGGATGAACCTGCTCGCCAGTCGGTTCGATCTCCAGACCGGTCAACCCTCCCAGTCTCCCGAGAACCCCGTGCTCTTGCGGCATGGGCGCGAATTGCCCGAAATCCGCGTGCATCATCAGTCTCCACAGGGCTCAGCGGGCGCCGAGGCGTCGCGTGCCGCCGGCACTGGCTTGATCCCCTGGCTCGAACGCCTCGACGACACGCCCCCCGGGGAACTCCCGGCAGAACTCCGGGAGTTTTTCCCAGATCCCCGGACCCGGCGGCGGTTCAGTGTCTCGTCCCTCGAAAACCTCCTGGAGGCCTGCGCGCCCGGCGAACGCCCCCCCGAGGCCGACTGGAGCGACCTGCTCGAGCGGGTCGAAGTCGATTGGCCCCGCGACGCTTCGCCCACTTCCCCCTACCACCCCGGGGCTGGCCTGGCCGAAGGGGAGGCCACCTTGCTCGGCACGCTGGTGCACAAGGTGCTGGAACTGGGGGGAGGCGATCCTCGCGAGTCGCTGCGGCGCGTCTTCCAGAGTTTGCTGCTCCCCGTTTCGCCCCGCCTCCGCGAGTTGGCCGAAGAGTGCCTGGCGACCATCATGTCCGACCCCGGGTTCGCTCCCATTCGCGCCCTCCCCGGCGAGGCCCGCGAAGTCGAGTTTCAACTCCAGCGCGGCACTCCGGAATTCCCCTGCTGGGTGATCGGCAAAATCGACGCCATTCTCCGCGAGCCCACCGGCTGGCGAGTCATCGACTTCAAGACGGGACATGTCGCCACCCGTCGCGACTTTGCCCTCACCACGCTCAACAAGTACGCGCTCCAACTGGGGGTCTACAGCCTGGCGATTGCCAACTGGACCGGGCAACTGCCCGGCCCCCTCGAACTGGTCTGGCTCCCCCGGGGAGAGCGGCTCAGATTCCAGCCCGATCGCCCTTTCCTCGACCGCATTGGCCGATTGCTCGACTGGTGCCTGGCACGGGCCCGACAACCCGGGGCTCTCGAGGCCGAGCGGGTTCGCGATTTGCCTGCGGAAACGCTCGAAGAGGACCTCTGGGCTCCCGATCGGGGCTGACTTCCCCCGCCCGGCTCACCTATACTGCCGGCTTCGCCATGGTCTCTGACCGACGGTCTCGCCCTTTGTACCGGCGAGTCGGTCCCGGCCACTGTCCCGCAAAAATCGACTCCGTTTCCCGGGGTCGCCCCCGCCATGCTCGCAGTTGTTCTCCCCGACGGAACCCGCAAAGAATACCCCGAGACCGCCACCCCCCTGCAGGTGGCCGAGAGCATTGGGGCCCGCCTCGCGAAAGCCTGCCTGGGTGCCGTGGTG
>CAIUHT010000903.1 GCA_903898975.1 uncultured Planctomycetaceae bacterium | reverse complement strand
GTATTCTTCGCTGGCGGCTTCACTGGCCGATTCGCGGGCGACCGCCATGACCCCCGGGGGGGCGGTGCGGGCCTCGCCGGCGCGACCTCCCGAGCCACCGTCTTCGGGGCCATCGAATGGGGCGGCGACGGTCTCGGGGATTTCGGCGAGGAAGCGGACCGATTCGTCGAGGGCGGCGGTGGTGAGGTCTTCACCCCGGCGAGCCCGGCGCCAGGCCCGCATCTCGGCGACGGTGCTGAGGGTCTGCTGGGCCCAGTCGAGCGACTCCTGGGCGTCGTCCCAGGTGAGGGCGGCGTAGAAGTGCGACCAGCGGAGGCCGGCGAACCGCTCGCGGTCGGCGGCGAACGTTTCCCAGACCCGCCGACGCTGGTAGACCTGATCGGCCGAGAGCCCGACATGCTGGGCGAAGTCGGCGTCGGTGCGCCCCTTGGCGTAGCGGGTGGTCCAGAGTGCGGCACATTCCCCCACAACCCAGTTCGAGTCGAAGACCGACTGTTGGGCTCGGTCGATCAGTTGCTCCTCGGTGGCCTGGGAGAGGTCGGAGGGGGCGATCATGGAGAGTGGCTGGCGGGGCGAGAGCGGAAGCGGAAAGGAAAACAGCTGGAGAGGAAAGTATCCCCGGGAATCGCGGGTCGCCACTGCTCGCGACAATTGGGGAACGAATGTGGGGAACGAGATTCGTTGAAGAGTGGGGCGTCAAAAGCCGAAAAAATAGGGCGTCGGGTTGAATCGGTCGTCTCAGCCTGTTCGGCTTGACTGATACAACCGGCATATTTTACGATCGGCGTGAGTGAGGAATGAGTTTCAAGGCGCCGTAGCCAAGTGGCTAAGGCAGCGGATTGCAAATCCGCCATCGTCGGTTCGACTCCGACCGGCGCCTCTTGTTTTTACGCTATTTCGGCCCGGTTTTCGGCCGCAGCTATGAGGCTAAAAGGCCTATGCGTGCCCGAAGCGTGCGGGCCTGGAGAGTGGCTGGGCGTGCCACCCGTGTTCGGTTCGCTCCCCGGTGTCGGCGACACCCATTGGCGTGCGACTGTTGGCCGGGCTTCCCATTGCCCGGCAAGACCTGTCGCCACCGCTTGAAGGTCCGTCGACCGGTGTAGATCCCCGCACGACACGCAAGCTGTTCGCTCGTCGATTCAAGGCGGCAGGGGCTTATCAGCCACGCAAAACTCCTCGCGTATTCAGGTCACAAAGGTATTGCCTTGCCTGAGTGCGGCCGCGCTGCTGCGATCACGATGGTGCCCGCGGCAGAGAGGCGGCGTGCCCCTCTGAGGACCGCTCGATAAACCGATTGGCCTGATTGCTGGGCCTTGTGTGCCGACGAGCTGGCCGGCTGGCCGTTCAGAATAATGGCCGTTGATCACAGGCGGGTGAGGTGCCCGGGGTGACTGGTGGCTCGGGTGGAAGACGAACCGTTGGGAAAACAGGCGAAGGGGAAAACAGGCCGGGGATTGTTTCTGATGCCTGCCGGGGATGTTATCGTACGCCTCCAGACCGCCTGTGACTGAACCGGGCGGGTGTCCCAGGAGCCCGTGCACGATGGCCGCAGCCGATGAGTGGAGCCAGTCTCCCCAGCCCCGCGTGGGGGTCATTATGGGGAGCACGTCCGACTGGGAGACGATGCAGCACGCGTCGCAGATTCTGTCGCGGTTTGAGATTCCGCATGAGTGCCGGGTGGTCTCGGCTCACCGCACGCCCGACTGGCTGCGGGAATATGCGGTGGGGGCCGAGGGACGGGGGTTGCAGATCATCATCGCGGGGGCGGGTGG